>CAMDMH010000030.1 GCA_945901835.1 Devosia equisanguinis
CGCATCGCCGCCCACCTGATGCAATCGACGCCCCAGCAGGTCGCCTTCGAGGCCGGCCACTTTCGTACGGCCACGTCGAGCATCACCATCACCGAAGTCGCCCGTGCCGCCCACGATCCCGCGCGCCTTCCCGAAGGTATGAAACCCGGCCTAGACGAGGAAGTGACGTTCGACGGCAAGTTCGAGAACTTCCCCAACGGCGCGCACATCTGCGAGGTCGAGGTGGACCCCGATCTCGGCACCGTCGAGATCCTGCGCTTCGTCGCCGTCGACGATTGCGGCGTCGTGCTCAATCCGTTCATCGTGCACGGACAGGCGATCGGCGGCATCGCGCAAGGCCTCGGCCAGGCGCTCACCGAGGCGATCGCCTACGACGCGGACGGCCAGCTCTTGTCGGCGTCGTACATGGACTACGCGATGCCCCGCGCCCACCACATGCCCCACGTCGAAGGCGAGTTCAACATCGTGCCCTGCAAGACCAACGTCATGGGTGTGAAGGGCGCAGGCGAGGCCGGCGCAACCGGCGCACCTCCTGCGATCGTCTCCGCCGTCTGCGACGCCCTCAAGGAATTCGGTGTCCGCCACATCGACATGCCGCTGACACCTCAACGCGTCTGGGCCGCAATCCAGGCGGCAAGCAAGTAGCCCCCCGAGGTCCTCGTCAGGAGCGAACCATGCGAGCAGCCGTTTACGACAGCAAGGGCGCAGCTCGTGACGTCCTGAGGATCGTCGACCGTCCGGTTCCCGAACCGGGGCCCAACGAGGTTCGCGTCAGAATTGCCGTGTCGGGGCTGAACCCGACCGACATCAAGGCCCGGAAACTCCCGCCCGGCCAGACAGCGACGAGGATACCGCTCACGACGCCACACCGCGATGGCGCCGGTATCATCGACAAGGTTGGCCCCGGCGTCGCTGCCGATCGAATTGGCGAGCGAGTCTGGGCATCCCTTCTCGACCGCTCGATGACGTTTGGAACTGCAGCCGACTTCGCGTTAGCCCCGGCGCACCTGGCTTGGCGCTTGCCGGATGGCACGTCGTTCGCGGAGGGCGCCTGCATTCCGATACCGGCGCTCACCGCCTACTGCGCCCTGTTTCGTGACGAGCCCATCAAGGGCAAAACCGTCCTCGTCCACGGCGGCGCTGGTGCCGTGGGCTTCTACGCCGTTCAGCTCGCACGCTGGGGAGGCGCCAGCAAGGTCATCGCCACTGTCAGCCGGGAGGAACAAGCAGCAAAAGCGCGGTCGGCGGGAGCCGGCGCCGTCATCGACTACAAGTCTCCGGATGTGCTCCGCCTGATCGAGGATGCAGCTGGCGGCCCCAATGCCGTGCACCACATTGTCGAGGTGAATTTCGGTGCCAACGTCGCACTCGACGCTGCTCTCATCGCGAAGAATGGAACCCTGGCCGCCTATGGCTCGGATGCCGAGGCGAACCCGCGGATTCCGTTTTCAGCGTTCATGCAGAAGGATGTGCTCATCAGGGCCGCAATACTCTACGAAACACCGCGCGACCTCATTGCCCGTGCCGCCACCGACATCACCAGCTTGCTCGAAAAGAAAGTCCTGCAGCACCAGATTGCCGCGCAACTGTCCCTTGATGAAATCGTCGATGCCCACGAGAAGCAGGAAAGCGGGCAGACGATCGGCAAGATACTGGTCGACATCGCGAAATTGGACTGAGGCAAGCATCACCGCCCAACTCTCGCCCCAGCCCTGCCCTCTTGGGGGCCCATTCCCCGTTTACCTCCCATTAACGATCCGATCTTAACGATGGGCTCTATGCTGCCGTCGCAACCCGAACATGCTCTAGGGTTGGGCCGGAGCGGGGAATCTGCGCGGCACGCCTCGTGCTCGCGGTGCTGAGAGGGTTCCCGCGTGGGGGGTCGCATCCGAAGTCTGCTTGCAGCCGGCGTTGTCGCGCTGGTCGGGGGACTGTTCACCCTCGAACTGATCGCCCAGATCGCCCAGACACGCACGATCTCACTGCGCAACATCCACACCGACGACGTCGTCACCGTCGAATACAAGCGCAACGGCCGCTACGTTCCCGAGGCGATGGAGCGCATCAATTGGGTGATGCGCGACTGGCGTCGCGACGAGCAGACGAAGATGGAGCCCGCGCTGATCGACCTGCTATGGGAGATCCACAGCGAACTCGGCTCCCGCCAGCCGATCAACATCATATCCGCCTACCGCTCGCGCGCCACGAACAACATGCTGCGCAAATCCGTCGGCGGACAGGCGAGCGAGAGCCGGCACATCCTGGGCAAAGCCGCCGACGTACAATTCCCCGACGTGCCCCTGAAGCACATGCGCTACTCCGCGATGGTGCGCGAACGCGGTGGCGTCGGGTACTACCCGACCTCGGCGACCCCGTTCATCCATGTCGACACCGATCGCGTGCGGGCTTGGCCTCGTATGCCGCGCTTCGAGCTGGCGCTGCTGTTCCCCAACGGCCGCACCCAGCACAAGCCCGCCGACGGCAGCGACATCACGATGGACGACGTGAAGACGGCCCGCGCCCGCCAGCCCGAAGTCGCGATGCAACTCGCTTCATTCCACGACTTGCGCCGCAAGGGTCGCGACCAGCCCAACGTGATGACCGCGCTAGCGCCCGGTGCTGCCGACATCGTCTTCACGCCGGCGCCGCTACAGTCCGCGATCCAGCATCGTCCACCACAGCTCGTCGCTGAACCCCGCGTAGCCGATCGCCCTTTGCGCCTCACCTCGCGGCCGAGCGATGACGACCGCCGCAAACTGACGCAACTCGTCGCCCTTGTCGGCATGCCCGAGCTGGTCAGCCCGCCGGCCCTTGCCGTCAGGCAGCAGACTCCCAAGCGCAAGGTGAACGAGCCCGGCAGCGCCGAACCGCAAGCGCTGGATTCGGTCGCGAGCCCATTCCCGCGCCTCGCTTTCCTGAGCGCTGAAGGCATCGAAGCGCTGAACGGCTGGAGCACAGGCTTCGCGCCCTCACCCGCCTGGGACGAGGACCATCCCGAGGAAGCCGCCTATCGCCCGTTCCCGCTCGCGCAGTTCCTGACCCTGACCAAGTCCATCGACGATCCCGCCCTCGACAAGCTCGTTCACCCCGACCTCTCCCGGACCGGCGAGATGTTCGCGAACCCGGATGCCGTCGGTCAGATGAAGCTGCGCCCTGGCCGCGAAGTAGCCCAGCTCCTGTGGTCGCAGGACGCTGCCGGCAACACGATCGACCTTGACCGGATGAGCAAGGCCTCGACCGACCAGAACACCGCACGCGTCGCCACCGCTCGCCGCGTCCAGACCCAAACGGCGCAATAGCACGCGCCGACTTCTCCTCCCCCTTGACGGGGGAGGTCGACACGGCACGATTTTTCGCACCTTCGCGAAAAATCGTTCGCCGGGTCGGGTGGGGGTGAGGACGCAGGGATCCACGCATCTGCCCCACACCTACCGCCCCCCTTCCGGCCGCTCAGCGAGGGGGAGGCGGAAATCGCCACGGGGTGATCCGTTGCTCAGGCGTTGGAAAGTCTGCATAGATTTCGCTCGCCCCCCACATCCGCCCGCGAGCCCCGCATGATCCAACACGATATCCGCCGCGCCCTCGCCGCGATGCCGGTCAGCCTCGACCCGAAGTTCTCGGTCGCGACGAAGCAACTATACGAGCCGCTGCTGCTGCATGCCAACGAAGGCGTCACGGCGGAACGCGACATCGCCTACGGCCCGCACGAGCGCCACAAGCTGGACGTGTTCCACGTCGCCGGCACGAACCCATCGGCGATCCTGATCTACGTACCCGGCGGCGGCTTCACAGGAGGCGACAAGCGCTCCTTCGGACATCTCGGCGGATACTTCGCCCGCCGCGGCATCATCGGCATAACCATGAACTATCGCCTGTCACCCGAGATCGCGTGGCCCGCCGGCGCTCAGGACGTGGCGTCCGCCGTCGCCTGGGCCAAGGCTAACGCAGCCACCTATGGCGCGGATGGAAGCCGCATCGTCGTCTTCGGCCACTCGGCCGGCGCTTCGCACACGGCCACCTTCTTGTTCGATCCCGAAATCCGCGGCGATCTGGCGGTCGCAGGCGGCATCCTGGTCAGCGGTCCCGCCTATGCCTTACCGCCGGATATGTCGATCACCGCCCCCAACATCCAAGCCTATTTCGGCACCGACGACAGCCAGGTCAAAAGCCGCTCAGCTGTCTCGCACGTACCGGGAACGAAGGTCCCGGTCATGCTGGCGGTCGCCGAACTCGATCCGGGCCAATTGGTCACGCCGACGCTTGCACTCGCCGCCGCATTGACCATGCGCGACAACCGCTGCCCGCCGCTTTATCGCCTCGACGGCCACAACCACTTCTCGCCGCCCTGCAGCTTAGGCACCACCGACGATGAACTCGGCGGTGCTGCCATTCGATTTATCAAGGGCTTGCAGTCAGCCTAGCGCGTCCGTCATTAGTCACATCGGACCACGGGCGGCCTTGACGGTGCCGCGTTCGACGCCCATAACCCGCGACATGAAATGCGTTGCCGATAAACGTCGTCGTAACATTCTTTGCGGCATTATTAGCACGAGCTAGCACACCCGCTGGCGCGCGGCCTCGCTCTTTGCCCTTTTCGAGCCAGAGACACGCCCCGCCAGCCGGTCGGGAACCGTAGCGGGCTTGCCCGCCTGAGGCATCGAACAGTTATGTCGATCACGCTGTACAATACACTGACGCGCCGGAAAGAGCCGCTCGTGCCGCTCGATCCCGACAACGTGCGCATGTACGTCTGCGGCCCCACCGTCTACGACTACGCCCACATCGGCAACGCGCGCCCCGTGATCGTGTTCGACGTGCTGTTCCGCTTGCTGCGGCAGGTGTATGGCCCCGAGCACGTCACCTACGCCCGCAACATCACGGACGTCGACGACAAGATCAACGCCCGCGCCGCGGAGGAGCGGGTCACGATCCGCGACCTCACCGAGCGCACCGCGGCCCAGTTCCACGCCGACATCGCAGCGCTCGGCGTGCTGCCGCCGACCGTCGAGCCGCGCGCCACCGACCACATCCCCGAGATGCGCGCGATCTGCGAAGAGCTCGTCAAGCGCGGCCACGCCTACGTCGCCGACGGTCACGTGCTGTTCGACGTCTCCTCGATGCCCGACTACGGCCGCCTTGCAAACCGTAGCCTAGAGGAGATGGAAGCCGGCGCCCGCGTCGACGTCGCGCCTTATAAGAAGGGGCCCATGGACTTCGTGCTCTGGAAGCCGTCCAAACCCGTGGGCGGAGCCGGCAAGACCCTGCAAGCCGAGCCGTCCTGGCCGAGCCCGTGCGGCATCGGCGCCGAAGGGCGACCCGGCTGGCACCTCGAATGCTCAGCCATGTCCGAGAAGCACCTGGGCCGTACGTTCGACATCCACGGCGGCGGCATCGATCTCGTCTTCCCCCACCACGAGAACGAGATCGCCCAGAGCCGCTGCGCGCACGACACGCCCGTGATGGCGAACATCTGGATGCACAACGGTTTCCTGCAGGTCGAAGGCGAGAAGATGTCGAAGTCGCTCGGCAACTTCATCACTATCAACGAGCTGCTCGCGACCGAAAAATTCGGCGGCCAGCCTTGGCATGGGCGCGTCGTCCGCTTCGCCATGCTCGGCACGCACTATCGCAGCCCGATCGACTGGACGGTCGAACGCCTTGTCCAGGCCCGCGCCACACTCGCCGAGCTGGCCGAAACCCTCGGCGGCGTCGCGCCATCGGCGAGCCCGCACCCGGACGTGATGGCTGCACTCGAGGACGATCTCAACACGCCCTCGGCGATCTCGATCATCCACGGCCTGGCAAAATCCGCGCGCCGCGGCAATGACGCGACCGCCGCCGAGCTGAAGAGCGCACTCCAGTTCCTTGGCGTCTACGATAACGAGAAGCCGGACGACTTCTTCGTCGGCGCCGGCGAAAAGCAGATCGACGACGGCGAGATCGCGCGCCTAATCCAGGCGCGCCTCGACGCCCGCAAGGACCGCGACTTCAAGGAAGCCGATCGCATCCGCGACGACCTCGCCTCCAAGGGCATCCAGCTCAAGGACGGCAAGGACCCCAAGTCCGGCGAGATCGTCACCACATGGGAGCTTAGGCGATGAAGGAAGTGGACAAGCCACCGTTTGCCGGCCACCGCGCATACTACATCGCGATCAAGCTGGCCGTACTCGCGGCAGCGCTGTACGTCGCCGTACGCTACCTGTGGACCTGATTGCCAAAGCCGCCCAGCTAGAGTTCGGATCGCTCCTAGGCGCACTATGACCTCCCGCCCCGCACATCCCCTGCGCCCCTTCATGCCGGCCGACACAATCGGCCTGCGCGAGCTCTTTGCGCAGTCCATCGAGGAGTTGACGCAGGAAGACTACGACGAGGAGCAGCGCCTCGCGTGGATTTCCGCAGCAGAGGACGCACAAGCCTTCGCCAAGCGGCTCGCATCGATGGTCACGCTCGTTGTCCAGATCGAAGGCGAATACGCAGGCTTCGCTTCGCTGAAGGATAACAAAGTCCTCGATATGCTCTTCGTACATCCGTATCACGCGGGCGAAGGCGTCGGATCGGCGCTGTGCGATGCGCTTGAACGGATTGCAGCAGCACGCGGCGGAACCGAGATCTCTGTCGATGCGAGCGAGACGGCCGCCGCCTTCTTCGAGGATCGCGGCTACGTCGCCGTGCGCCGCAACTCCGTCCCCATCGACGACCAGTGGCTCGCCAACACGACCATGACCAAGAAACTCACGCCCATCGGCAGCGGAAAACCATCATGACCAATGATCCAACCAAGGGTGGCGATCGCGACAAGGACGGCAAAGGACCAAAGATCGATTGGGCCGGCCAGATCCGCTACACGCTTCTGTTGCTCGTCGCCATCGTCGCAGGCTTGGCACTGATGCGCTACCTGGGACTGAGAGGCTGAAGATGACGACACCCAAGGAACGCCTCTACCTCTTCGACACGACACTTCGAGACGGTGCGCAGACGATGGGCGTCAACTTCTCCGTCGACGACAAGCGGCGCATCGCGGCTGTGCTGGACGATCTCGGCGTCGACTACATCGAAGGCGGTTATCCCGGCGCTAACCCGACCGACACGGAGCTGTTTGCAAGCAAACTCCCGCTGAAGCGCGCGACCCTCACCGCCTTCGGCATGACCAAGCGCGCCGGCCGCTCGGCATCGAACGATCCGGGCTTCCAGTCTCTGCTTCAGGCCAACGCCGAGGCCGTCTGCCTCGTCGCGAAAAGCTGGGACTATCACGTCCGCGTCGCTCTCGGCATCACCAACGAGGAGAACACCGCCGGCGTCGCCGAATCCGTCAAGGCCGTCCGCGGCGTGCAGAAGCAGGCGATGATCGACTGCGAGCACTTCTTCGACGGCTACAAGGCCAACAAGGCCTACGCGCTCGAGGTCGCCCGCACAGCCTTCGAATCCGGCGCTCGCTGGGTCGTCCTGTGCGACACCAACGGCGGTACACTTCCCGAAGAGATCGAGGCGATCGTCGCCGACGTGACCAAACTGGTTCCCGGCGACCATCTCGGCATCCACACCCACAACGATACCGAGAACGCCGTCGCCAATTCGCTCGCCGCGGTACGCGCTGGAGCGCGGCAGATCCAGGGCACCCTCAACGGACTGGGCGAGCGCTGCGGCAACGCCAACCTCACGTCGATCATCCCGACGCTGCTCTTGAAGAGCTATTTCGCCGATCGCTTCCAGACCGGCGTCACACCCGAGCGGCTCGTCAAGCTCAGCCACGCCAGCCGCGTGCTGGACGAGATCCTCAATCGCGCGCCCAACCGCCACGCGCCCTACGTCGGCGAATCCGCGTTCGCAACGAAGGCCGGCATCCACGCCTCCGCGATCCTCAAGGAACCAGAGACCTACGAGCACATAGCCCCCGAAAGCGTCGGCAACTTCCGCCGCGTCATGGTTTCCGACCAGGCCGGCAAGTCGAATGTCCTGTGGGAGCTCGAGCGCCGGGGTATCGCGCTCGACAAGAACGATCCCCGCGTCGCGGAACTGCTCGAGGAAGTGAAGCGCCGGGAAGCCATGGGCTTCGCCTACGAAAGCGCCGAAGCCTCGTTCGAGCTGCTCGCGCGCCGCCTCATGGGCGAGGTGCCGCGCTATTTCCAAGTGACGAGCTTCCGCGTATCGGTCGAGCGTCGCTTCAACGCCAAAGGCGAGCAGATCACCGTCTCGAATGCCGACGTTCAGGTCCAGATCAACGGCGACAGCGAGCCCGTCTGGTCGATTGCGTCGGGCACCGGTCCCGTGCACGCGCTCGACGAAGCCCTGCGCAAGGACCTCGGCCCTTATCAGAAGTACATCGCGTCCATCGAACTCGTGGACTACAAGGTCCGCATCCTCACCGCCGGCACAGAAGCCGTGACACGCGTCCTCGTCGAGAGCCGCGACAAGATCACCGGCGAGCGCTGGTTCACCGTTGGTGTGTCCCCCAACATCGTCGACGCGAGCTTCGAAGCCCTGATCGACTCGATCACTTACAAGCTGATGCGCGACGGCGCCAAGGCGCACTGACCCGGCCCAAGCCTGACGGAAGCGCGCAAGTCTTGAGCCCGATCAAGGCTTGCCAAAAGGCTTGCGAGCGACCGTGTGCTCGCGTTGAAGCATCGAAGATCCCAGGGAGAAACGCAATGCTCAAGACCATCTCGGCTGTGCTCGTCGGCTTGGCGACCGTCGCCACCCCCGCTGCCGCTCAGCAATGGCCGACCGGCCCCGTCACCATGATCATCCCGTTCGCGGCCGGCGGCCCCACGGACGTGCTGGGCCGGATCGTCGGAGAGCGCATCTCGAAATCTCTCGGCCAGCAGGTCGTGATCGAGAACGTCGGCGGCGCCGGCGGCATGACCGGATCTTCCCGCGTGGCCAAGGCCAGCCCGAATGGAAACACCTTCGGCATCGGCACCGTCGGCACTCACGCCCAGGGCCAGACCCTCTACGCGCGCCCGCTCTATGATGCGGCAACGGACTTCCAGCCTGCCATCCTGATCGCCCAGGTGCCCATCGGCCTTCTGACCAAGAATGCACTGCCCGTCACGGACATGAAGTCGTTCATCGCCCACGCGAAGGCGAACGAAGGCAAGCTCAACTTCGCCTCGGCCGGAACGGGCTCGGCGGTCCACCTCGCCTGCGTGCTGTTCAACGCCGCCGCCGGGATCAAAGCCGCCCACGTCCCCTATAAGGGAACGGGCCCGGCCATGAACGATCTGGTCGGCGGTCAGGTCGACTACATGTGCGAGATCATGTCGACCGCCAAACCGCAGGTCGAATCCAAGACCGTAAAGGCGCTCGCCCTGTTCAACACGACGCGCTCGCCAGCACTTCCCGACCTTCCCACCGCCGACGAGCAGGGCATGAAGGGCTTTGAGGCCTACACCTGGAACGCTTTCTTCCTGCCGAAGGGAACCCCCGCCGACATCGTCAGGAAGCTCAACGCCGTCACTACAGAAGCGATGGAGGACCCCACTGTCGCCAAGCGCCTCACCGACCTCGGCGCCGTCATTGTCGACAAGGACAAGCGCAGCCCGGAGTATCTCGGTCAGTTCGTGAAGGCCGAAATCGAGAAGTGGGCCAAGCCCATCAAGGAAAGCGGCGCCAAGGTCGAGTGAGCGGAAACCGTCGCCGGACCGCCCAGAACCTTTCACTTTAAGGCATAAGGAGAGCCTGCCGTCGTCGATGGCAGGCTTTCTCATTTATATATTGCGCATTCATGTTACGTGCGGGACAGATGAGAGAATTGGCTTGGAGCTATTGAACGGAAAGGCGCAACCGGGTAGTCGGAGTGATGTCCGCGGGCGCATTTCAAGACGAGTGTTCCAATGACGGATCTGGTCGACTATTCCGATCGCATAGGCCAGCGCTTCGAGCCCGCCACGACCCGAACCGGCGTCGGCAAGGCAATCGCAACCGTAGCCGGCGCCGCCGTCAGCATCTACTTCGTCATCGTCGCCTTCTGCATCTACTGGCTTGCGATCCTGCCCGCTGCCGCTGTGTCGTGGATCATCCCGCGCCGGCTGCTGGAGCGGTTCGCATTGCCCCTCCTCGTCATGTCGGCGATCGCCGCGGCCTTCCTGACCCAGACCATCGACGGCTTCTTCCCTGACTACTCGAACCCGCGCGAAATTCTGGCCGAACTGGCCTTGTGGTGCGGCGTTGGCGTTTTCGCGCGCTGCTACCTTGCCTACACGAAGCAGCACGCGACCTTCGACGAGGTCAAGGCCAGCGTCGAAACCCGTTGGCCGGACCGCTGGTTCGCTGCCAACCTGCACAATCCCCTCGATGCGGCTTTCACCCGCATCTTCATCGGCAATGCAATCGCGATGGTGCCCGTCACAATCCTTCTGCTCGTGCCCGCAACGCTCAACTATCTCGTCGTCGCGCTGTGGAGTGCAGCCCTCCTGCTCGTGCTCTTTCCCCAGGACCTGATCGAGCACACCCACATGCACAACCGCATCTTCACCCCGCGCATCGGATCGACGCCGCGCGTGAAGCGAGTCCTCGCGGTTTGCCAGTGGATCTTCGAATACCCGGTGACGCTGCTGACGATCCGCATCCCCGAGTTCTACCGGATACAGCACGTCTACATTCATCACGTCGAGGACAACGGCCCCGACGACACGCAGTCGACGATGACCTACGACCGCGCCAGCTTCCTCGACTACAGCCGCCACGCATTTGTGCAGGGCCTCGACCTGCTGACCGGTTGCCTCGTGATCCCCTACCTGCGCAGCAAGGGGAATAACCGCCAGATCCGCGAGCTGCTGCATGGCATGGCCGTCTTCTACGCCATCGTGGCAATGGTCGCCGTCTTCAATCCGATCGCCGCCGGCCTGATCGTCGGCAGCCGTCTTCTCGGCGGCCAGATCCTGTCGTTCTTCGCCTTCTTCCAGCACGGCCTGATCGATGCCCGCGACGTGACCGACGTGCACGGCAACACGATCAACTACGAAGGCGATGAGCACGGCCATCTGGGCGCCGACTTCCACGTCGAGCACCACATGAAGCCGGCGCGCCATTGGAGTACCTACCGCGACGCCTCCCGCAAGGAGACCGAAGAGCACGAGGAAGGCCACCGCGCATTCGTTCTCGACAAGGGCTTCTATTCGCCGCTCGGCATGATGCGTGCGCTGTGGACACGGGATTATCTCGGTGTCGCCTCGGTGGCCCGCATGCGCGGCCTCGGCAGCGACGCGCATGCGATCGCGGCCCAAGTCCAGGAACGCACCCGCTCGATCGGCGAAACCGAGCGCACTGGCTTCATGGCGACGCTCGATCGCTGGCTCGGCCAAGTGATGGGCCGCGCCCTGCCGACCGACCTGCGCGTCGGCCCGTGAAAGAGAAGGCCGCATTCGGCCGAACCGGCCGCGCCCAGACCGATCGGGTGAGCATGGAAACTTCTGCGTTCCCGGAAGCCGAGTGAAGCGAGGCTATCCCGGACCTTTACACTTCTGAGAGGTGTAATACCGTCGGTTCATAATCTCGACTCGTGTTGCGTGGGTGCGATTCCGCTGATCGCCAGATCGTGATTCCATATCTCCATTGATTCGATGGAGGTCTGGATGACGGTGCCACTCGAGATCCGGCGGGATCGAACACCCGC
>CAMDMH010000031.1 GCA_945901835.1 Devosia equisanguinis
CGCTGCTCGAATTCGCGGAGCTGCCGTTCTTCATGTCGCTGCCGCTCGCCGGGGCAGGTGATTTTCCGGCCGATCGGGCGAAGGCCGTATCGGTTGCGTTCATGGCGATGGGAACGGACCCCGAGTTCGTTGCGGATGCCGCAAAGATCGGTTACCCGGGCGATCTGGTCGACGGAGCGTCGATCGCCAGGTTGATTGCCGAGGCGGCCAAGACGCCCAAGGCTGTGATCGAGCGATACAAGCGTATCGTCGATGAAAAATAGACCGGTTCGACAACCGGCATAGTTCGAGGACAGGGAGAGGGACATGACGGTATTCGATGCGGCGACGGCGTTCAGCCTGAAGGACAAGGTCGTCATCGTCACGGGCGGAGGGACGGGCATCGGCAAGGTCTACTCGCAGCGGCTCGCAGAGATGGGCGCGCGGGTCGTGCTGGCCGATATCGCGGCCAAGGAGGCCGATGAGGTCGCGGCGGGCATCGTCAAGGCCGGCGGCGAAGCACTGGCTGTGGCGACGGATGTCAGCGACGCGGCTGCTGTCGATGCGATGGTGGAAAAGACGGTGGCGAAGTGGGGCCGCGTCGATGGGCTCGTCAACAACGCGTCGCTGATGAGTGCGCTGCCGCGCGGCGACTGGTTCAAGATCCCCATCGACGAGTGGGATCGCGTGATGGCGGTTAACCTGCGCGGCATCTTCCTGTGCTGCCGAGCGGTCTATCCGCATATGAAGCGGCAGAAGTCGGGGCGGATCGTCAACATCTCGTCGGGGCGGTTCTGGCACGGCACGCCGAACCGGCTGCACTATTCGACCTCGAAGGCGGGCGTGATCGGGCTGACGCGGTCGCTGGCGCGTGAAGTCGGCGACGACAACATCGGGGTCAACGCGGTGACGCCGGGGCTGACGCTTAGCGAGACGCAGATGGCTACGTCGTCGTCGAACTATCTCGGCGGCCAGGAGCAGACGCGGTCGTTCAAGCGGCCGCAGGTGCCGGACGATCTGGTGGGGACGGTGCTGTTCCTGCTCAGCGACGCCAGCGCCTTCATCACCGGGCAGACGATCAACGTCGACGGCGGCCAGTTGATGCATTGAAAGATAGGCTCTCCCCGTGTAGCGGATCTTAATGGTGGAGCGGGTCATGGGGAAGGGGGCTTTCGGCACAGCTTGGTGCGAGAGGCCGCCCCTCTCCCCGACCCTCTCCCCCTCATGAAGGATGACGGGGAGAGGGAGAAGAGATGCGTTATCGCCTTGGTGTCGATGTCGGCGGCACGCATACGGATCTGATTCTGCTCGACGCGGTGACCGGCGAGCTGATGGTCGAGAAGGTATCGAGCACGCCGGCCAATCCGGCGCTGGGCGTTCTCGACGGCGTGTCGCGGTTCATTGCGCGCGGCATTGCGCCTGGAGACATCGTGTTCTTTGCGCACGGCACGACGATTACGACCAACGCGCTGCTCGAGATGCGCGGGGCCAAGGTCGGGCTGCTCATCACCAAGGGCTTTCGCGCGGTGCAGGAAGTCGGCGCGCAGGCACGCGACGGCAACCTGTTCGACTATTATTACCAAAAACCCGAGCCGATCGCGCCGCAGAGCCGGACGCGGGAGGTTTCGGAGCGTGTGGACTGGCAGGGCAATGTGCTCGTGGCCCTAGACGAGGATGACGTCCGCCGCGCGGCGCGCGAGTTGAAGGCTGCCGGTGTGGCGTCCGTCGCGGTGAGCTACATATTCTCGTACATGCATCCCGAGCACGAGGCGCGGACGCGGGAGATCCTGGCCGAGGAAATGCCGGGTGTTTCGGTGTCGCTGTCGTCGGAAGTGCTGCCGCGCATCCGCGAGTGGTCGCGGCTTTCGACGACGCTGCTCAACGCCTATCTCGAGCCTGTCATGGTTATGTACATCGGGCATCTCGGGAAAGGGCTCGACGAGAAGGGCGTGACGACGGAGCAGCGCTTCCTGATGCAGTCGAACGGCGGCGTGATGCCGTTCTCGGCTGCTGTCGCCGGCGCGAAGACGGTGCACACGCTGTTCTCGGGGCCGGCCGCGGGAGCGCAGGCGGCGGCGTATCTCACAAAGTTTTCGGAAGCGTCTTCTCCTACCCCCACCTCTCCTACCCCCACCCCTATCCCCTCCCCACAAGGGGGAGGGGGACTGGTGACGCTCGACATGGGCGGTACGTCGGCGGATATCGCGTTCATCGAAGGTGGTTTGCCGCTGGAGACGACGGAAAGCGTTATCGCGCGTCGGCAGATCGACGTGCCGGCACTCGATATGACGACGATATCCGCAGGCGGCGGCTCGATCGCCGGTGTCGATGGCGCGGGGTTTCTGACGGTCGGACCACAAAGTGCCGGCGCGAGGCCGGGGCCTGCCTGCTATGGGCGCGGCGGCGAGCGGCCGACGGTGACCGACGCCGATGTCTCGTGCGGCTACCTCAACCCGGATTACTTCCTAGGCGGCAAACAGAAGCTCGACGTCGCGGCATCGCGCAAGGCGCTCGAGATCCATGTCGCGAAGCCGCTGGGGCTCTCGGTGCTGGAGGCGGCAGAGGGCATCCGGCGGATCGTCGATATGCGGATGGCGGACGAGGTGCGGGTGTTCGCGGTAAAGCGTGGTGTGGATCTCACGTCGTTCACGCTGCTGCCGTTCGGTGGCGCGGGCGCCGTTCATGCGGCGGCGGTCGCGAGCGAACTCGGCATGCGGCGCATTCTCGTGCCGCCGCGGCCGGGTGCGTTTTCTGCGCTCGGGCTGCTGTGCACGGATGTCGTGCACGACTACATCCGGTCTGGTCTCAAGCCGCTGGCCGAGGTCGATACTGACGAAGCCGAGGCGATCTTCGCGGTGCTCGAGGCGAAAGCGCGCGAGGAACTGGCCAGCGAAGGCATGGATGCCGCAAGCGCGCGTTTCAGTCGGGAGCTGGATCTTCGTTACACGGGGCAGGGCTATGAGCTTCGCACGTCGATCGATGGGCTCGGCAAGGGTGGGATCACGGCTGCTGTTCTTGCACAGGCACGTGACCGGTTCGACGTGCGGCACGCGCAGATACATGGGCACGCTGCGAAGGAGCGGCCGGTCGAGGTCGTCAGCTATCGCTTGCGCGTGCGCGTTCCGGTGCCGAAGTACGTGCCCCAGCCGCTGGCGGTGCCTTCGAGTCCTCGGCCAGTCGCCGAAGCAGCCAAGGGCGCGCGCGAGGTCTATTTCGTTGCCAAGACGGCATCGAGGGTGACTGTCTACGAGCGCGATAAGCTCGATGTCGGCGTATCGGTTGGCGGCCCCGCGATCGTCGAACAGTTCGACGCGACGACCGTGATCCCGGCGGGCTGGACTGGCCGGGTAGACACGTTCGGGAACTTGATCTTGGAGAGGTGACGGGGGCGAGGGTGACTTTGCCTCCGGCTTGACCGGGGACGCGGGGCGATCTACGCCCGACCATGATATTGCACAAGCGGGCGCGGGCCCGGCCAACAGGGAGAAGCGCGATATGAAGAACATGGTCGGCGTGCCTTGCCTCTACATGCGCGGCGGAACCTCGAAGGGGCCGTATTTCAAGCTCGACGATCTGCCGAAAGATCGTGAGACGCGCGACCGCTTCCTGCTTGCGGCTATGGGCTCGCCAGACCCGCGACAGATCGATGGTCTCGGTGGTGCCGACACTCTGACCTCGAAGGTCGCTGTGGTCGGCCGGTCGGCGCGGCCGGGCGTCGATGTCGACTATCACTTCTGCCAGGTCGATATCACCAAGCCGCTGGTCGACACCAATCCGTCGTGCGGCAACATGCTGTCTGGCGTCGCGCCGTTCGCGATCGAGAGCGGGATCGTGAAGGCGAAGGACGGCGAGACGCGCGTGGTGATCTTCGACGTCAACACCCAGAGCAAGATCGAGGCGGTGATCCAGACGCCGGGCGGGGAGGTCTGCTACGAGGGGGACGCGCGCATCGACGGCGTGCCGGGAACGGCAGCACCCGTTCTGCTGAACTTCATGGACATCGTCGGCTCTAAGACCGGCAAGATGCTGCCCACGGGCCATGCGATGGAGAAGATCGACGGCATCGATGTTTCGCTCGTCGACGTGTGCATGCCGATGATGCTGCTGCGTGCGACCGACCTGGGACTGACCGGCATCGAAGGCCGCAAGGAAATCGACGGCAACAAGGAACTGCTGGCGCGTATCGAGAAGATCAGGCTGGAAGCTGGACGGCGGATGACGTTCGGCGATGTCAGCGACAAGGTGATCCCCAAGGTCGGCTTGCTGTCGCCGCCGCGTGGCACCGGGGCGATTACGTCGCGCTATCTGACACCACACGCGCTGCATGCGGCTCACGCCGTGACGGGCGCTTGCTGTGTGGCGACTGCGTGCGCGCTCGAAGGTTCGGTCGCCTACGAAATGACGCGGATGCCGCCGGGTAATCCGCGCACGATCTGGATCGAGCATCCCACGGGCATGGTCGATGTGGTGCTGACGACCAAAGGCTCGGGGCCGACCATGGATGTCGTGTGCGGTATCCTGCGGACGGCGAGGCCGATCATGCAGGGTCAGGTGCTCGTCCCAAAGAGCGTGTTCGAAGCCGAGAAGGCGATGGCGGCGGAGTAGCATTTGGCTACCGCGGCCCTCAACCGTCGGTTCGACTTCTTCGATCTGGCCCTTCTTGTTGCGGCGAAGGATGCGCATTTCCTTGAGCCGGGTCCGGGTCTTGGAGGCAGCGGACTTTATCTTGTTCCAGCGTGGACGCTGTTTGCCGGCCCGTGTCTGGGTGATGCGCGCACCGGTGTGATGCCTGGTGAGGGACAGGGTGCGGGTGTGCAACTCCTGCAGGCCCTCGCGCTGTCCGACGTTGATTACGGTGCTGTCCGGCAGTGCCTCGAACAACAGCGTCAGCAGCCGGTGCTCGGTGTCGACGTCGAGCGCGGCGGTCGCCTCGTCCATCACGATCACCTGGGGACGCTGGAGCAATAGGCGGGCGACCGCGAGGCGCTGGCGTTCGCCGCCTGAGAGTACCTGCTCCCAGCGATCAACCTTGTCGAGATTGTCGGCGACGTGGCCCAGACCCGCGGCCTTGAGCGCTTCGACGGCCTTGACGTCGTCGACGGTGCTGCCGCCCTGGGGGTAGGCCAGCACGTCGCGCAGCGTACCCTGAGGAATGTACGTGCGCTCCGGTACGAACGCGACCTTGGTGTCGGCGGGTAGCATGATGCGGCCTTCGCCCCATGGCCAGAGGCCTGCAATGGCGCGCACGAGCGTGCTCTTGCCGGTGCCGGATTCGCCGCCGAGCAGAATGCGCTCGCCCGGCAGGATGTCGAGTTCGGCATCGGCGATCATCACCCGGCCGTCGCGGTGGACGATCGACAGGTTCTCGATCCGGACGCCCTGGCCGGTGCGGCTTTCGATCCGGATCGGGCCGACCTTCTCCATCCGGTCGTCGCCGCCGACCAGTTCGAGGGCGACGTAGAGTTCGTCGACGCGGCGGGCGGAAGCCGCCCATTCGGCCAGCCGCACGTAGTTGTCGGTGAACCAGTTCAGCGCGCCCAGGACCGACATGAAGGCCGCCGCGACCTGCATTACCTCGCCGAGCGTCATCGCGCCGGTCAGATACTTCGGTGTTGCCAGCAGCAACGGTACGACCGGGGCGAAGAATGCGCTGGCGTTCAGGACGTAGGTCAGGCGCGCGTTCTGGATGATGACGTCTTTCCAGCTAGCTACGGTGCGTTCAAAGGTGGTCGACAGGCGTTGCTTCTCGTCGGCGTCTCCCTTGACGAGGGCAATCGTCTCCGCGTTCTCGCGCACGCGGGTCATCTCGTAGCGAAATTGCGCCTCCGCTTCGTTCTTCTTCTCGACCTTGCCGACGAGAGGATTGCCGATAAACATCATAAGCGAGGAAACCAGGAACGCATAGAGGACGGCGGCGACGGCAATGTAGCCGGGGATCGTCACTTGCTGGCCGGCCAGGGGAATCGTGATCGCACCGCCGACCGTGAAGAGGATGCTGACGAAGGCGATCGCCGACAACAGCGAGTTGATGAAGCCGATGGCGAGATCGACGACGGGCTCGGTTGCGAGACGGACTTCGTCGGCGAGGCGGTATTCGGGGTTGAGGCCTTTGTCGTCGGTGATGGCGAGGCGATAGAAGCGCTGGTCGTCGAGCCATTTGGCGGTGAGCTGGCGGGTCAACCACGCGCGCCAGGAGACCTGCAGAGACATCCGGCAGCGCACCATCGCGGACGCGCACATAGCACCCACCACGATGAGCGCGGCGAAGGCGCCGAGCAGCGGCAACAGGCGGTCGCCCTGTTTCTTCTCGAGGCTGTCGAAGAACAGCCGGTTCCAGTGGTTGATGCCGACGCTGATCGCGAGGGTAATCAGGATCAAGCCGATCGCGAGGAGTGTCCATGTCCAGGCAGTGCGCTTTTCGCTGCCGCGCCAGAAACCGGTTGCGTATTGCAGAAAGCGCCAAGGGGAGATGCGGGTCTCGAGCACGGCGGCAGCTTGCGGCGGGATATCGGGGGGCTGCACGGGGGGTGGCGTTGCGCCACTCGGCGCCGCTGACGCCGCGCCGGCTGTCGTTTCGCTCATCGGCTTCGTCCCTCGATCAAGTCATGCCGCGCTCCCGCTGGATATACATGAAACGTGGTTCTGCAAAAATGACATCAGCGGCGGCGCGAGCGTCCTGGTGGGCTGCCATACCGCGCTTCTGCTTCAGCCCGTGTCACCGCGGCGAGATCGCGCGCCGCGAGGGAATGGTCGAGCACCGCGCGGACGAGTTGGCCGATCATGATCTGGAACAGGCCTCCAACGACGAGCAGAAGCGAGGAGAGGGGGCCGGTGTTCAAGGCCCCGATCAGCGGGAGGGCGCTGACGAGACGAGGGCTCACCACGGAGAGCACGAGAAGTGCGATGCCCAGCAACGAACTGAGGCCACCCAGCCACGAAAACAGCCGGGCGAGGAAGCGGCCCGTGCGGTAGTCGCGCGGGCTGGATGGCAGCTCTACCATCAGATGCGGATCGGAATGGGCTTCGGTCGGCGCATAAGGGGGAGGAGTAGGTGCCTGTTGGGCTGGAGCGTATCCCGTGGGTTGCTGGAATGGGGGTTCGTAGGAGCGAGCTTGATCGAACGGGTTGTTCAGCGGCGGGCCAGCCAATGCCAAATCGAAGCGCGGATCCGATGCAGTCGGCGCCGGAAGCGGAGGAGGTGGTGCAAGGCGGCTCGAAAGGCTCGCGTTGCTGTTCGACAGAATGCGCGACAGAGCGCTTTGTGCAGCTGCGGCTTCGCCGGTACCGGGATAGTTCTCGACGAGATGACGGTAGAACTGCAGGGCGTACTCGCCGCGGCCTTCGGTTTCCGCGCGGCGCCCTGCCTCGAGGACCTGCGATGGCGTGAACTGCGGCGATTGTTGAGCGTTCACCGGCCACCTCTCCCGAGCCGTCGCGTGCCCGAACTCCGCACACCGGCCAAAACCTGATTTCCGCGAAGTTTATCGTGCGATGTACTATGCTAACGAAGCCCGGCACCGCTGTCAGCAGGCGTAGGGCTGGGGAACTTCTTTTCCGTAGAGTATGGGTGCATCGGGTTGACGGCTTCGCCATGGCCGTTATCGTTGCGGGCTGGAAAGAATATTGCGCAGGGAGAAGCTAAATGAAGTTGCCCGGTCTGATCGTCGCACCGCTTACGCCGTTCAAGCAGGCGGATTTGTCGGTCGATTGGAAAGCGCTCGAGCGCGAGATCGACTACATCTGCGACGATTGCAAAGCCGCGATGATCAGCGTCAGCGGCGTTGAGACGAGCGAATACCATTATCTCTCGTTCGCGGACCGCAAGGAATTGATCAAACGCACAGCTGAGATGATCGGGACGCGTTCGGGGCTGGTCGTGGGCATCTCGCATCCCAATACGAAGATCGCGTTGGAACTGGCCGATCTGGCGGCGAGCCTGAAGGCCGAGGCCGTGCAGGTGTTGGCGCCGCAGCGTCCTTATGGCGGACAGCCCGGAACGCAGGAGCTGGTCGATTACTTCCGGGCCATCGCCGACAAGTCGCCGCTGCCGTTGCTGCTCTATCTCAATCCGGGCCCCGGTGCTGATGTCGGTCCAGAAGCGACGATCGCGATCACGAAGATCCCGAAGGTCAAGTACGTGAAGGAAAGCTCGCGAGATCTGGCGAGGGTTTCGCGGCTGATCGTGGAGATCGATCAGGCCGGCCATGCGCGCTACTTCACGACGATGCAGATGCTGCTGATCACGCTGATGCTGGGGGGCTCGGGCGCGACGATGCCGCCGCCGGCCTGCTACATCGCGGCCAAGATCATCGATGCCTTCAACGCCAAGGACTTCGAGAAGGCAGCGAAGCTCCAGCTCGAGTTCGCACTGTTTCCCGCCAAGTACCAGTCGAAGGGGCTGGCGCCGGTTATGAAGGCGGCTATGGAGCTGATCGGCATCCCGCTCGGTGATCCCTATCCACCGTTCCCGGCGTTCACCGCCGAGGAGAAGAGGGCGCTGGGCGAGGAGCTGAAGAAGACGAGCCTGTTTCCCAAGGGTTAGGCGGCAGGTGTGGCGGCCTTTTATTTCGCCAGCCGGTGTGACAAACAGTTCCCCACAACGGCGGCGAAGTGCCTGCCGGCCAAAGGGGAACTGTTATGCGCATCGTGGTGCTCGACGACTATCAGGGGTGCGCGTTCGAGTTGGCGGACTGGTCGCGCATCCGTGCGGCGCACGAAGCGATCGCCTTTAGCGACCACATCGCGGACGAGGACGAACTGGTGCGCCGTCTCGGCGGGGTCGATGTGCTGTGCATCATGCGCGAGCGGACGGCGATCACGAAGTCGCTGATCGACAAGCTGCCGACGCTGAAGCACATCGTGACGACGGGGCACGTTCACGCGGCGCTCGACACCAAGGCTGCGGCAGACCGCGGCATCGTGATATCTACGACGGGCTCTTCGCGGTATGCGACGGCTGAGCTGACGTTCGGGCTCGTGCTGGCGCTCGCCCGTCAGATCGTGGCGCATCACAACTCCGTGCAGTCGGGAGGATGGCAGCTGGCGCTGGGGCACGATGTGCGCGGCAAGACGCTCGGCGTTATCGGGCTTGGCAATCTCGGTGCGCAGGTAGCGGGATTCGGCAAGGCTTTCGGCATGAACGTCGTGGGGTGGAGTCAGAACCTCACCGACGAGCAGGCGGCGAAGGCCGGGGCCATCAGGGTCAGCAAGGAAGAGATGTTCCGGACGGCGGACTACATCACCGTCCACTACAAGCTGTCGGCACGGTCGCAAGGCATCGTCGGCGCGCAGGACATCGCGCTGATGAAGCCGACGGCATATCTGATCAACACCTCGCGCGGGCCGCTGATCGACGAGGTGGCGATGATCGCGGCTATCCGCGAGGGCCGGATAGCGGGGGCTGGCATCGACGTATTCGACGAGGAGCCGCTGCCGGCCGGGCACTTCTTCCGCACGTCACGGAAGGTGATCGTGACGCCGCACGTGGGCTACGTGAGCCACGAGAACTATGTGACGTATTTCAATGAAATGGTCGATAATATCGAGGGTTGGCTTGCAGGCAAGCCGGTGCGCGTGGCGGCAGCGAAGGCCTGAGCGCGACAAGCATTGTTTTGGGAACGAGGAGGGGCGGTGCGCTTCGAGCGGCTGCCCCTTTTCATTGCAGGTAGGTGCCCGGTCGGTGCAGCGCCAAAATCGGGTCACCAGCCATGTGGTGCCCGCTGAGATGTCATGAAAAGTAGCTGGTCTCCGCGATGTCGCGAACGACCTGAAGCGGGGGCTGGATCAGCCCTGACGCGCCTTGAATCGCTTCTGGGTCTTGTTGATCACATACACCCGGCCCTTGCGACGAACCAGACGGTTGTCACGATGGCGAGCCCGCAGCGACTTCAACGAATTTCTGACCTTCATCACACGCTCGTTCGTTTTGTTCCGCCGTGCACCAGTCCGGCGCTGCAAAGCGCTGGTTCCGGTGTCCGGTTCGAATGGCTGGTGGGCGCTACAGGGATCGAACCTGTGACCCCTACCATGTCAAGGTAGTGCTCTACCGCTGAGCTAAGCGCCCCAGAGGCGCCCTTATCGTCCCTCGCCATCGTCGGCGTCAAGGGCAATATTCACGTCGTGCGACCTGAATTTCACTCTCTCGCATTCGATCTTCGAGGGAGGTCGACAATGGCGGCGGTTCAGGGCTTGCAGGGACGCGCCGTCACGGTACAGACGACTGTCCGCTGGTCGGAGATGCAACGCTCGATCTGATCGCTCGCGCGGCCATAGTTGGCGTATTCCGAACCGAGCTTCGGGATGGAGCGGACTTTGGCTCGCCAGTTGCCGCGGGCCTTGACGAGAGCGAGCCATTTGAAGCTCGCCACTTCGCCTTTCGCGCTGACGTCCGTGTCGGCGCAGGTCGCGGCATCGGCGTCGCCGCTCCAGCCCAAAGCGACAACAGCCGTCATCGCTATCATAGCTACTTTGATGTGTATTACGCGCCGCCGGCCAAGGATCGCCAAGTTCATGCGCGTACCTTCAGTGGGACAATATCACGGGGATGTCCGACGCCTGCAGGATGTGCTGCGTCGCGCCGCCGAAGATCATCTGGCGCAAGCGGCTCTGGGTGTAGGCGCCCTTGAGGATGAGGTCTGCGCCGATCTTGCGGGCCTCCACCAGGATGGCTTCGCCGGCGCCGCCTTTGTTGGCCGGTCTGGTCTGGGCCTCGCTGCCCTTGATGCCGTGGCGGGCGAGATATTCGAGCATTTCGGCGGGCCGAGGGCCGGCCACCATGTTGCCGTCGACCGAGAGGAGCGTGACCTTCTCGGCGCGAAGCAGGAACGGCATGGCGTCGTTGATGACGCGGGCGGTCTCCGTGCTGGCGTTCCAGTGTACGAGGATGTTGGTGCCGAGAGTGCGGGGAACGTTCGGTGGCACCATCAGGATCGGCCGCCCGCTTTCAAACAAGGCGGCCTCCAGCGTTGTCATGCGGGGCTCGTTCCGCCCGACGCCGGGACGGCCCACGATAGTTATGTCGAACAGGCGACTGAGGGAGGCGAGACCTGCGTCGTCGATCGGCTGGCGCGAACTCCAGCGCAGCCGGCTTTTGCCCGATGTCGCGGTGCCCGATGTCGCGGTGCCCGATATCGCGGTGCCCGATATCGCGGTGAAAGCGTCGAAACGGTCGCGAGCGACCTTGATCGCCTCAGCGTCGGTGAAGCCGGTCTGCGGCAGGACGACGACGACGGGATCGGGCGCTATGAAATCGACGACACTCGGCTTCAGCGCGATGCATTCGGTCTCTGCTTCAAAGCGGTTCGCCAGCAATGCGGCAGCGGCAAACCCAGCATCGACGCACGTATTCTGCTCGACAGGAAGCAATATGGACTTCATGGCGGCTCTCGCTTTTCTCGACGGATTGAAGTCTCGACGTATCGAAGTCAGGTTGTCGCAACCTAGAGCAGTATTCGATCATATGTGATCGCCAGTGGCGATCTAGCCATCGGATAAAAACTGCCCTAGAGCCTCTTGCAAAACGCCGAAAGGCGGATCGGTTGCGGGTGGTCTGCGACCGTCGGCGGGGCGCCTTGTCGTTGCTTGTTATGACATGACGCCCCTCACGCCGCAATTCACACACACCTCGACC
>CAMDMH010000032.1 GCA_945901835.1 Devosia equisanguinis
ATCACGGCGCGTCCGATACCAGAGCTTCGAGACCGAGCGGACAGTCCGTTCGGATCAGGCCACGCTTCGCTGCTGAAGCCGACTTCAACTAGCCGATCTTCATCTCCAAGGCCTTCTTCACGGCGGGGCGCGAGGATACCTTGTTGATCCAGCGGGCCACATTGGGCCGGGTCTTCATCCACTCGTGATCGGAGAACTGAACGAGGCGCGTGATCGGCGCCATGTCTGCGATGGAATAGTCGCCGGCGAGAAAATCATTTCGCGAAAGCTGAGTCTCGAGCACGTCGAGCAACTTCACGGCGGTTTCTTCCAGCTCCTTGTGCTGGCGCATGATGGCGAAGGTCGGCAGGACGTTCGCTACACTGAAAATGAGCCACTTCTGCACTTTCGCGCGCTTGGCCGGTGACGGGCCATAGAACTTTCCGGATTTTTCGGCGAGGTACAGCAGGATCGCGGTCGACTCGAACATCGTCACCTTCTTGCCGCCGGGGCCTTCGGTGTCGACCAGCGCGGGGATCTTGCCGAGTGGGCTGATCGCCAGATGTTGAGCGGTCTTATGGGCGCCGTTCTGGATGTCGACCGGGATGATCTTGTAGGGCATTTCGGCTTCTTCCAGCATGATGATGGGCCGGCGGCCGTTGGTCGTCCCCCAAGTGTACAGCTCGAGCATGGTGTTTCCTCTCATTTTATCGGTTGTGTTCTATTGTTTGTTCTGTTGGCATCGAGCGAACGCGACGGCATTCATCGCCGCTTCCGTGCTGAGCATGAGATTCAATCTATCACTTCGAGACGCTTGCGGAAGGTTCGCCGTTGACGGCCCGAGGCAAGGTTAGCACTACCGGCGCCAGGCAATATCCGCATATTTGGAAGATCAGCCCGGCATCGCCGCGATACCCCGGACGTGATCAGGTTCCGCCTTTCGGCATGCTCCGATCCGACGAAGGTGCTCAGGTGTGCGGGCTCGATGAGGCAGACGTCTATCGCCGGTGGCGGCCGGTGTCGAAGATCAGCGCAAGGCTGGGTAGCTGGCGCGGAGCCGGTCGAGGTCGTTTCCGGCGGCCGACGCGCCGTGGCTGATCGCGTCCTGGTAGAGCGCGGCGGCCGTTCGTGGCTCCGAGCCGTCGTCGATCTTTGGTAGCTGGCCCAGGTAATACGGATCATAAGTGCGGGCGAGTTCGTGCAATGCGGCGGCAGGAAAGCTCCGCACGACCGTCTGCAGCGTCACGCGGGCTTCCACGACTTTGCGACGCTGCCGCAGCCGCCGCGCAAGGTCGAGGCGCGAGGCCATCTGCGACTTGGACAGGGTTTCTCCGGCGATGGCGCTCTGCGGCGACAGCACGATCGGCGCAGCGGGAGGCTGCGGTGCGCTCTGCTGCGGCGGCATGTCGGGACGGGCGGCGACAAAGACACCGCCGCCCGATTGTCTCGACGGGGTTACGTTTGCCCGATTGGGCGGAGCCGGCAGGGGTTCCTGACGCGGCGGCGGCGGACCGGGCTCACTGGGCAACGTATCGGGTGGTGCGGGGGCTGGAGCAACGGCCGGCGGAGAAGCGGCGGGAGGCGTGGCCGCTGGAGGTTGTGGCGCGGACGGATTGATGATGCGGGGTTGGCTGGCCGGTGGCGCTGGCGTCGCGGGCGCAGGTGTGGCTGGCAACGGTGCCGGTGCCGGTGCCGGCACAACGGCAGGGCTTGGAGAGCGCGAGGGCTGCATCGGGGGGGCTGGCGGCGGAGCGGACTTCTGTTCGGGCTCCGGTTCGGGCTTTGGCGGCCGGAGGGAAAGCGGCGATGCCGTGCGCGGTTCAGTCTTTCGCTCGCCTTCGCGGTTTATAGCGCGACAATCTGGGTGAGAACGGCGCGTCAATCATCATTTCGCTCGGCCGCCTCGTCTCATCCTGATTGACGCGCCGTTCTCACCTTGATTGTCGCGCGGCAACCCAGGGTGAAGAATGGTCTCAGCACCTTTCTGCGCACCAACAAGCTGCTCAACTCGTAGTTTCATTGTTCGGAACAAAAAAAGAGGCCGGCATCGTAACGCGACGCCGGCCTCAATTGCGTTCGCCGAAGACCGATCAGCGCTTCACGTACTTTCTGAACTCCGGCGGGCGCTTTTCCTTGAAGGCATCGACGCCTTCCTTCGCCTCGTCCGTCTGATAATACAGCCCCAGCGCCTCGAAGCCGAACGCGCCGATTGCGCGGATATTTTCGGTGTCCATGTTGAAAGATCGCTTGGCGAGCGCGATCGCGGTCGGACTCTTCGAGCAGATCTCGGCGCACCAGAGTTCGACCTCTTCGTCGAGCTTGTCATGCGGCACGACCGTGTTGACGAGACCCATCGCGAGTGCCTGCTCGGCCGTGTAGCGGCGGCACATGTACCAGATCTCTCGCGCCTTCTTCTCGCCGACGATGCGCGACAGGTAGGCCGTTCCCCAGCCCGGATCCACGCTGCCCACCTTGGGTCCGACCTGGCCAAAGACGGCCTTGTCGGAAGCGATCGCGAGATCGCAGACCGTTACGAGGACGTTGCCGCCGCCGATCGCAAAGCCGTTGACGCGCGCGATGACAGGCTTTGGCACATCGCGGATGAGCGACTGCACTTCCTCGACGGGGAGGCCGATCGCACCCCGGCCACCGTAGCCACCCTCCTTGTGCGAGGACTGGTCGCCGCCGGTGCAGAATGCTTTGTCGCCCGCGCCTGTAAGGACGATGACGCCGATGTCCTTGTTCCAACCCGCGCGCTGGAGGGCGTGAATCATCTCCTCGCACGTCTGCGCTCGGAAGGCGTTGTAGACCTTCTCCCGGTTGATCGTGATGCGCGCGACGGGGCCGGTCTCCGAGTAAATGATGTCGTCGTAGGTCATGGGATGGCTCCGTGAAATTGGACACCTGGAGGCGACGGTGTGCTTCGTGGATATCGTCAAGGGTTGTGCATGGTGTCAGATCCGGAAGGTCTGACACCGCTGCTAGCCGTGCATCGTAAGTCCACCGGACACCGAAATCACCTGTCCGGTGATGTAGCCCGCATCGTCGGAGGCGAGGAAGGCGACGATGCCGGGGTAGTCTCCAGGCTGGCCGAGGCGCCGGAAAGGAATCGCTCGGGCGAGGCCTTCGGCAATCTTGGCGCCGTCCACCGACTGCGCTTTGAAGGCGTCGAACAACGGCGTATCGGTCGGGCCGGGGCAGACGCAGTTGACGTTGATGTTGGCACGGGCAGCTTCCCGTGCGATCGTTTTCGTGAACGCGATGATGCCGCCCTTGCAGGCCGAGTACACCGCCTCGCCGCTCGAGCCGACGCGGCCCGCGTCAGATGCGATGTTGACGATGCGGCCCTTCTTGCGTGCCATCATGCGCGGCACGACGACGTGGTGCATGTTCAGCGGGCCATAAAGATTGATCGCGATCACCTTGTCCCAGAAGGCACGATCGGTATCGACGAACGGGATCGGGATATCCCAGCCGGCGTTGTTGACGAGTATGTCGATCGGGGCTGCGGTCTTTTCGACGGCATCGACGGCTGCCTCGACGCTGGCGCGATCGGTAATGTCCACCTTGAAGACGAGCGCCTTGCCGCCTGCCGCGACGATCGTCTCGGCTACGTCCTTCGCGCCGCTATCGTTGATATCGAGCAGTGCGACCAGCGCGCCTTCCGCACCGAAGCGGAGCGCGATGGCGCGCCCGATGCCCGATGCCGAGCCGGTGACGGCGACGACTTTGTCTTTCAATCCGCGCATGTCTTGTCTCTCCTTGTCTCCCCTCCCCTTGATGGGGAAGGGTCGGGGGTGGGGTGAGGCGTTCGAGCGGAGCGCTCAGATGCCCCCCACCCCTAGCCCCTCCCCAAGAGGGGGAGGGGGACAGTGCTACCTCACCCAGGACGCCCGGCCATCATGCGGACGGCGCGATAGGTGATCACCATCTCGCCCTTCTGGTTCATCACGTTGTTCTGGGTCGTGACGATGCCGCGATTGCCTTTCGAGGTCGGGCGAATGCCGGTGACCTCCACTTCGGCGTGGATGGTGTCGCCCGCAAAAACCGGCTTCAGTACCTTCTTCTCGACCTCGAGCAGCGCGAGGCCCGTAGTCTGCATCGTCGCCTGACAGAGCAGACCTTCGATGATCGTGTAGACGAGAGCAGCCGGGGACACCCGGCCCTTGATCGCGCCATGGCTCTCAGCGAACGACAGATCCGTGAACAACGTCTCGACCATACCGGTAACGCCGATGAACTGTACGATGTCGGCTTCGGTGATCGTGCGATTGAGCGTGCGGAATTGCTCGCCCACTTTCAGGTCGTTCCAATAGAATCCGATGCCAACGGTGCGCATTCGTGTGTGTCCTTTTCAAAGCGAGGCGGTGTCCACCCCACCCCCTCCCCATCAAGGGGAAGGGAGATTCAGATAATGACGCGTTCGATCTCTTCCGGCGACAAGCCAGCCTCAGCCAGTATCTCGCGCGAATGTTCACCCAGCCGGGGCTGAAGGCGCGAAATCGACGACGGAGTCGCACCGAAGCGAGCCGGCGGACTGGGCTGGCGAATCTCGCCCTCGGTCGGGTGCGTAAAGCGTTGGAAGAAGCCCACGGACGTCAGATGCTCGTCGGTCATCAGATCCTCGAGCGAGCGGACATGAGCCGAGGGTATTTCGTTCTTCTCCAGCACCTTCAGCCATTCTTCCGTGGTGCGCGCCAGCATGCATTCTCCGGCGATCCGATAGACGTCCGCGATGTTGTCCGCGCGCGCTGACATCGTCGAGAAGCGTGGATCCTGGCCCAGTTCCTCGCGGCCGACGAGCGACCAGAAGCGACGCCACTGCGCGTCGGTATAGACCAGCATCGCGATGTAGCCGTCCTTCGTCTTGTAGGGACGGCGCCACGGCGCGAGCACGCGGTTGTAGCCGATGCCGCCCTTGGGCGGCGCGAAGGTATGGCCGAACAGGTGCTCCGCGAGCACGAACGCCGCCATCGTCTCCAGCATCGGGACTTCGACGTACTGGCCCTTGCCGGTCCGCTCACGAGCGAGAAGCGCTGCGGTGATCGCCTGCGACGCCACGAGACCGCACGTTTTGTCGCCCATAATCATCGGAGCGTAGCGAGGCTCACCGGCAAGCTGGCTCATAAGCGCTGCGATGCCGGACTGGCCCTGGATCACGTCGTCGTACGCGGGCTTGCCTTCATAGGCGCCGCCGGTGCCGTAACCCGTGAGAGCCGCATAGACGATGCGCGGATTGCGCGCGAGCACGGCGTCGGGCGCGAAGCCGAGACGCTCTACGGCTTGCGGGCGGATAGAATGGACGATGACGTCCGCCGTATCGATCAGACGCCACAGCGCGTCCTTCGCAGCCTGCTGCTTGAGGTCGAGCACGAGCGAGCGCTTGTTGCGGTTGAGGCCGAGAAACAGCGCGGCCATGCCCTTGTTGCGCGCCGGGCCCGTATAGCGCGTGGTGTCGCCTTCGGGCGCCTCGATCTTGATGACGTCCGCGCCCTGATCGCCGAGCACCTGCGTGCACAACGGACCGAAGACTACCGATGTGAGGTCGAGCACCTTCAAGCCGGCGAGCGGGCCACTAGTCATGAGCGACGCTCCAGCTCTGTTCGAAGCACTGCTCGCCGATTTCGGCCTCTCCGTTCTGCAGCCGGAAGAGCGCCGCGTTCACGATGGCGCCGGCGAACGACGGGCCTCGATAGGCCATCACGCCAACGCTCGGCAATGTCGAGAGGGCTGCTGGATCTGAGAGCAGGTCTAGGTCGGCGGGCGTGTCGACGTCTGAGGCGAGGCCTGGCTGACGAACCAGACGCACATTCACACCGAGTCGGCGGCCTTCGCGCTGATGCCGATAAAGGCTGTCGGATCCGAAATGGAACTTGAAGGCCAGGCTCAGCGGCAAAGTCAGCGCGTTGGTGCCGCTACCGCTGCGGTCGGGCGCGATCCCCACGTTGCCGTCGCGCGCACAGCGTTCGAGGACCGCCAGATTGCTCGCCTTCAAGAGTGGCAAGTCCGCTGCGACCACTGCTGCCGTCGTTGCTCCCCGCGTACGCAGATGATCGATCGCTTCAGCGACCGCCTCGTTATGGCCAGCCGTCGTTTCCCGCAGCACGCCCGCGCCGCAGCGCCGTGCAATGGCCGCCGCCGTCTTCGACGCCGTGACGACCAGCACCCGACGATGCCCCGACACTTCGCACGCCACGTTCAAGACGTGCTGGAACATCCCACGAGCGATCTGACGGCGGGCCGTGTCGGTGACACCAGGCGCGAGGCGGGATTTGGCAGAGCCGGGTCCGCGGAACGGTATGACGATCGCGTGCATCAGACGCGCACTCCCGGCTCATCGAACAACCCGCCACTCGAAGGCATGACGTCTCTCCCGATATCACCGCAGCTTGGTTGTTCGCGTGTCGTAGACCCCGGCGTCCCGCTGCGGAATGCAAGGTGCCGGTTTTCCATTGGCCACCGATCAGACGAAAGGCAGCACTTCCTCGGTGACGCGCTTCAATTGCTGCATCGGATCGCCCATGGTCGAGATCCGGAACGTGATGCGCTTGCAGCCCGCTTCCTTCCAGCGCTTCAAGTCCTCGATACAGCGTTGCGGCGAACCATACGTGAGCCAGCCTTCGAGGCGCTCGCGCGTATAGTCGGCGCCATAGTAGAGATCGAGGAACTTTTTGGAATCGGCAATGCAGGCCTCGGCGTCCTCGCCGACGTTGATATGGTGGTAGAGGACGTGATCGAAATTCGACGTGTCGCGACCCGCCGTCCTGGCCGCGTCGAGGATCATGTCCCAGGACTTCGTGAAGCCTTCGCGGCTCACCGAATGCGTCATCCAGCCATCCGCGATGCGACCGACGCGCTTCAGCGCGAAGTCGGAGCCGGCCATCTGGACCTCGCCGCGGATCTGGCGGCCGGCGTTGGTCGCCATCCACAAGGGGCACGGGCTCTGCACGGGCTTTGGCTCGAGCGTGAGATCGGCGAACTTGAAGAACTGGCCGTCGAACGGCTCGTTGTCCTTGGTCCAGAGGTGGCGCATCACGGCCATCGCCTCGACCATCAGCTTGTGGCGGTCCTCGGACTTGAAGCCAATCGCCCGGGTCTCGGCCTCCCACTCGGGACCGTTGCCGCCACCAGAGCAGGCGACCATGCGCGTGCGGCCGCCCGAGATGACATCCAGAGACGCCCACTCGTAGGCAAGAACCATCGGATTGCGAAGGGCGAACGAGCCCATGCACGCCGGGCCGAGCAGCACACGCTCGGTGCGGCCGGCTACGGCAGCCAGCAACGTCAGCGCATCCAAGCGGCGGTTGACGAACAAAGCGTCGCCGCACCAGACGGAGTCCATATGTGGCGAGTCCTCGACGGCATCCGCCAATTGAAGCAGAGCCTTCGTCGTCGTCAGTCCGACGAGCACGCCGCGGTTCGAAAGCGTCACTCCGAATTTCATGCCTAGCCTCAGTCCTATCGACGTTTCCCCGTAGAACTTCTTCGAGCTTACCGCCTCCTATAGCAAGACCAATCGGCGCAGACCCGAGCCGCGGAAAGGCAGTGTTGCTCTACCAGGCAGCCTCTCTTGGAAGTCGCCCCCGATCATGGCCGAAACGCGCCTTCTCTGGCGGAGCGGATCGAAGGCAGGACGACGACGAGAAGCGCCAAGCCAGCGCACGCCAGCAGAGTCGCCGAAAGCGGGCGCTGGAAAAAGGTCAAGTAGTCGCCCTTCGAGAGCTGGATCGCCCGGCGGAAGTTCTCCTCCATCATCGGTCCGAGAACGAGACCCAGGATGAGCGGCGAGGGCTCGCACTCGAGTTTTGCGAACAGGTAGCCGAGCGCGCTGAACAGGGCGAGCAGCCAGATGTCGAAGGTAGAGTTCGACATCGAGAACGCACCGATGGCGCAGAACAGCAAGATCGCGGGATAGAGATAGGCGAACGGCACAGACAGCAGCCGGACCCAGATCCCGATGAGCGGCAAATTGAGAACGACCAGCATGGCGTTGCCGATCCACATCGACGCGATGACGCCCCAGAAGATCTCGGGCTTCTCGGTCACCAGTGTCGGGCCGGGCGCCACGCCCTGTACGATGAGTGCGCCGATCATCAGCGCCATCACCGCGTTGGAAGGGATGCCGAGAGTGAGCATCGGTACGAACGACGTCTGCGCGCCGGCGTTGTTGGCGCTCTCGGGTGCGGCGACGCCTTCAATGGCGCCGTTGCCCATTCCCTCCGGCGGGCGCGCGATTTTCTTCTCGATAGAATAGGCGGCGAACGAGGCGAGCAATGCGCCGCCACCGGGAAGTATGCCGAGCACTGAGCCGATGATCGTGCCACGCGCGGTCGGTGCGATCATGCGGATGAGGTCCGAGCGAGATGGAACCAAGCCCGTGACGGCCTGGGTGGTAGCCACGCGTTTCTCCGGATTTTCCAAGTCGCGAATAATTTCGCCGATTCCGAACAGACCCATAGCAACCATGACGAAGCCGATGCCGTCCTCAAGTTCTGTGATACGGAACGTGAAGCGCGGAAACGCGGTCTGCACGTCTTGCCCGATGAGGCCAAGAAGAATGCCCGCGAGGACCATGGCGACGCCCTTCATCATCGAGCCCGAAGCGAGCAGGATCGAGGCGACCAAGCCCAGCGTCATCAGAGCGAAATACTCGGCCGGGCCGAACATCAGGCCGACCTCGGCAAGTGCCGGCGCGAACAAGGCGAGCAGTATGGTCGCGATGGTGCCGGCGACGAATGACGATATCGCAGCGGTCGCGAGCGCGGTTCCGGCACGGCCCTGGCGGGCCATCTTGTAGCCGTCGATCGCAGTGACGACGGAGGACGCCTCGCCGGGCAAGTTGATGAGGATCGCGGTGGTAGAGCCGCCGTACTGCGCGCCGTAGTAGATGCCGGCCAGCATTATCATCGCAGCGACAGGTGACAGGCCGTAGGTGAACGGCAGCAACATCGCGATGGTGGCTGCCGGGCCGAGACCCGGCAGGACGCCGACCAGCGTGCCGATGAGTACGCCGACGAGGCACCAGACGAAGTTGGCCGGTGCCAAGGCCTGGCCGAAGCCAAGTGCAAGCGACTGGAACAGATCCATGCGGCCTCAGCCTCCAAGCCACTTGAAGCTGAAGAGGGGGCCAACAACGGCCACCGGCATGCGCAACAGGCCGACGAACAGCAGGGAGGAAAAGACGCCGAGACCGACACCCAGCGCCAGCGCGCGCTTCCAGTCGAGCGCGGGATGGGCAAGCGATGAAATCATCACGAGCACCACTGTCGCGGCGACCAACCCGGCCCCGCGCAGGAGCAGCGAAAACGCGATCAGAGACGAAGCGATGATCGCGAGCTTCTTCCAATCGAGGTTCAATGCAACGGCATCACGCCGAAACAGCCCGGCGACGACCACGCACGCGCCTACGCCGATCATCAGTGATGCGATCAACGTCGGGAACGAGCCCGGCCCGAGCCTGCGCGGCGGTCCCGGCGGTAGCTGGACCGCGAAAAAAAGGAAGCCTGCGCCCAGCGCCAAGAACAGCAGCCCAGCGAGCACATCGACATTCAAACGCGGGCCGCGCTGCATGATTCCTCTCTTCGAGCAATTCGACCTGAAGTCAGGTCTCACTTTTTCGAGTCACGGCGCTCGTTTGTTCGGCGCACCGTAGCGCGACGGCGGGGCCGCGTTCGCGGCCTCGCCAATCGGAAAATGCTGGAGGCTCTTTGTTCCGATCGGCGGGATCACGTCGAGGTCTTTGCAGCGAACGGCGGGGGATCGAAGCAGGTGATCGGCGGCGGCGTGCTTTCGTAGCGCTCGATCTCGACGAGGCACGAGTTGGGGCTCGGCGCTTGCGAGAGTTTCGATGTGCCGTGATCGGGTGTCAGCACGTTGGGATTGCCGTGCTTGTCGAGCGAGCCACTGCCCGAGGGATCGGCCGGATCGTACCAGGCGCCAGTCGCGAGCTGCACGACGCCTTCCCGCAGCGCATCGTCGACGACCGCACCGGCAAGGACTGCGCCCCGAGCGTTGTACACGCGGACGATGTCATTCTGGCGGATACCGCGTTTGGCAGCATCGGCGGGATTGAGACGCACGGGCTCGCGGCCTGAAATCTTCATGCCGCGGGCGTGGCTTCCGTGATCGTACTGGCTGTGGAGCTTGCGCGAAGGCTGGTTCGACAGCAGATGCAGCGGGTACTTTACGGCAACGGCTGCGCCGAGCCACTCCTGCGGCGGCAACCATGCGGGATGGCCGAGGCAATCGTCGTAGCCGAACGAAGCGATGCGCTGCGAGAACAGCTCAATGCGGCCGGACGGCGTCGCAAGCTTGTTCTTCACGGGATCGGCGCGGAACTTGGCGAGCAGCGGCTCGGGCGGATGCGTCGTGACTTCGGCGACGCCATCGCGCCAGAAGCTCTCGAACTCCGGCAGCGCCTGACCTGCGGATGCCGCCTTCTTCTGCGCCTCGGCGTAGAGGTGGCGGACCCAGGCGGCCTCGTCGCGGCCTTCGCTGTATTCGGGTTCTCCACCGAGGCGACGGCTCAGCGCGCAGAAGGTCTCATAGTCGGTGCGGACTTCGGGTGGCGGGGCGCAGACGCGGTGGGAGGCCGATATGAAATTGTCGCGGCCGGATGCGGCAATGTCGTTGCGCTCCATCATCGTGGCGGAGGGAAACACGATGTCGGCGTGGCGCGCGTGCGCCGTCCAATAGTGGTCGTGGACGATGACCGTCTCGGGCTTGCGCCAGCCTTCGACGAGGCGGTTCAGATCCTGGTGATGGTGGAATGGATTGCCGCCGGCCCAGTAGACGAGCTTGATATCTGGATACGTGTAGCGCTTGCCGTTGTAATCGAACGGCTTGCCGGGGCCCAGCAGCATGTCGGTGACGCGGGCCACGGGAATGAAATCGTCCACGCGCGTCTTGCCTTGAGACATCGACGGCCACGTGACCGTGGAAGAATTGATGCCGATGCCGCCGGATGCGGAGTAACCGTATCCGACACCGCCACCGGGCAGGCCGATCTGCCCGACCATCGACGCGAGCGCTGCCGCCATCCAGATCGGTTGCTCGCCGTGGTCGGCGCGCTGCAAGGCCCAGGCGACGGTGATCAGCGTGCGCTTGGCCGCCATCTCGCGGGCGAGTTCGCGGATATGCGTGGCGTCGATGCCGGTGATCGCGGCGGCCCATTCCGGCGACTTCGGCGTGCCGTCGGCGTCGCCCGAGATGTAGGCGGCGAGCTTGTCGAAGCCGACCGTGTATCGCTCCAGAAACGCCTTGTCGTGAAGGTCTTCCGTCAGCAGGACGTGGGCGAGGCCCAGCATCAGCGCGGTGTCGGTGTTGGGGCGGATGCCGAACCATTCGGCGTCGATATCGGCAAGGGCATCGTCGCGCAGCGGCGAGAAATTGACAAAGCGCGCGCCACCGTCGCGCACCGAGCGAATACCTGCGGGAGTCGCGTGGCGCACGATGCCGCCGTTCGAGACTTGCGCATTGCGCACCGGCATGCCGCCGAACATGACGACGAGCTGCGAGTGGCCCGCGAGCATACCCCACGGCGTGTGGCCGGCGGCAAGGCCCTGCGTGGTGCCGAGTACGTGGGGAAGGATCACGTCGGCGGCGGCGAACGAATAGTTCTGGA
>CAMDMH010000033.1 GCA_945901835.1 Devosia equisanguinis
CAGCACCGCGGGTGTTCGATCCCGCCGGATCTCGAGTGGCACCGTCATCCAGACCTCCATCGAATCAATGGAGATATGGAATCACGATCTGGCGATCAGCGGAATCGCACCCACGCAACACGAGTCGAGATTATGAACCGACGGTATAAGACCCGCCGGCGCTTTATTGGGCTTGCGCTTTCGTCCCGCCAAGTTGCTTTGCGAACGCACACAAAACGACTAGCGTTGCACCGGCTGGTCCGACGACGCTCCTTGCCCGACGCGAGTGGTCATCGACGTAGCCGTGCAGTCTCAAAAAATGAAAAGCCAAGGAGGAATTGCCATGCATCGCGGAACTACGCGCGGGATTGTAGTCGTTGCGGGGGCACTGCTGGGTTGCCTCGGGCTGGCGCAACTCTCACCGCCCGCCGGCGCTCAATCCGGCCCCGGCTGGACGATACTCGTCGACGGCAAGACGATGGGGGACTGGAAGCAGGATGGTGAAGCCAACTGGCGCATCGAAGACGGCGCGCTCGTCGCCGACAAGGGCAAGGGCGGGCATCTCGTCAGCAAGGTGTCATACAAGGATTTCCAGATCCACGCGGAGTTCTATGCCGAGGCCACGACCAACAGCGGTATCTTCATCCGCTGCACGGATGGAAAGTTCGGCGCGAAGAACTGCTACGAGGTGAACATCTGGGATACCCGCAAAGACCCGTCATACGGCACGGGCGCCGTGGTCAACTTCGCCGAGGTCGATCCGATGCCGAAAGCCGGCGGCAAGTGGAATACCATGGAGATCACTGCGAAGGGCCGCCAGATCACAGTTGTGCTGAACGGCCAGAAGACCGCCGATTTCAGGAACGGCATGTTCGAGGAAGGGCCGTTCACGCTGCAGTTCGGCGGCGGTGGTGGTCCGATCAAGTGGCGCAAAGTTGCGATCAAGCCGCTTTGATTACGCTTGATCTGGATCGCAGGTAAGTAGGTTGGGCCGAGCAATGGGAGGCCCAACATTTAACCGGCGCGTCACGAATTGTTGCGTCAATTCCCGCTGAGGACGCTCCGAACGACAGCTGCTGCGATTTGCAGGCCGACCTCGCGGTTCTCCTCCCCCCATTGGGAGGAGGTGGCCCGTAGGGCCGGAGGGAGCAAGCCCGAATTCGATTCGGTTATTGTTCAAAGCTGCCTAACTAAGCGGGCCTTGAACCAACCTCCCTGGACAGCGCTCTAATCACCCGATCTCGAAAGGCAGGGCTACGGGGCTGCGGAAGTTCGACGACGAGATCCAGTCGAGCTTCGGCGTGGCCACGCGGAACTCGGGCACGCGCGACAGGAACCGGCGCATCGCTACGTCGGTGACGAAGCGCGCCATCTGGCTCCCGAGGCAGAAGTGTTTGCCGCCGCCGAAACCCAGGTGCCCCGTCGGCTTGCGGTCGATGTCGTAAACGTGCGCGTTCGGAAACTTCCGCTCGTCGCGGTTGGCGGCGCCGTAGGCCAGGAGAACGGTATCGCCGGGCTTGATCGTCCGGCCGTGGCGCGTCCATTCGCGGGCTGCCGTTCGCTTGAACCGCTGCGCCGACGTGTTGAAGCGCAGTGATTCCTCGATCGCCGGCAGCAACAATGCCGGGTTCGCGACGATGCGGCGGCGCGCTTCCGGATGATCGTGCAGGTTGAGCGCGAAGAGGTTCATGAAACTCGACAGCGACTCGATGCCGGCCATCACGAAGGTGGCCGACGTCATCACGATCTCGCGGTCGGTGAGGCGTTCGCCGTCGATCTGTGCTTCGGCCAGCCGCGTGATGAGATCGTCCGAGGGGGCCTTGCGGCGTTCGTTGACCTCCGTGTCGAGGAACTTCGCCAGCCAGCCGAAAGCCTCGATCTGCTCGGCATTGCGGCCGCGAGCGCTCTTGTCGGTCGAAATCGACAACACGACCTTGCGGCGGATCTCTTGTGGGTCTTTCGCGGGTAGGCCCATCAGCTTGAGCAGGATGTTGATCGTGATCTCGCTCGAGTATTCCGCGACGAAATCGAACCGGCCCTTCGCCACGATGCGCTCGAGCGCGGCATCGGCAAGCTGCAGGATCGGACCCTCGAGATGCTCGATGTTCTTCTTCATGAACGCGGCCTGAGCCAGCGCGCGCAGCCGATCATGGCGCGGCGGGTCGGTGGAGCCGAGCGTGGCACCTGCGCGGCCCGGGATCTCGTCGACGAGGTTTCCCGATGTCGAGGAGAACGTTTCCCAATCCTGCGCGGCTTGCGAGACGTCGTCGTAGCGCGTGAGAATCCAATGTTTGTCGCGCTCCGACCAGTGGACCGGCGCGTGATCGCGCAGCCATGCATAGATCGGGAACGGGTCGGAATCGATCGACGGGTGATAGAGATCGTAGGGGCAGTCGTTGCCGTCGGCAGATGGCATGGGCGTTTTTTCCCGGAGTGAGACTTGGCTTGGCGTCAGGCTACGCGGAGTTCTTGCCTTCGTCCAACCCTTGCGGTCGGAAGACACCCTTGGGTGAGTAAGACTGATCCCTTTGTCGCGCATCTTGGCAGGACGAGCCGGAAAGCTGCATTGTGCCATACCTGATGCTTCTGATGCAGATCAACCGCAGATCAATAACGAGGGCGACACATGCATGTTTCGCGGCGCAACATCGAGATCGAGTGGGGCGATTGCGACCCGGCCGACATCGTCTATTTCCCGAACTATTTCGCTTGGTTCGATTCCGGCTTGATGCATCATTTCGCCAGCGTCGGTTTGCCGAAGAAAGAGTTGCTCGCGAAATACGGTCTGACGGGGTGGCCGCTGCTCGAAACCAAAGCACGGTTCATGAAGCCTTCGACATACGGCGAGACCGTCGTGATCGAGACAGAGATCGACAAATTCGGGCGGACGAGCTTCGACATCGATTATCGCCTGAAGCGCGGAGACGACACGGCCATCGAATGTTCCGAGCGGCGCGTGCTGGTGGGGCGCGATGCCGAGACGGGCAAGCTGAAGCCCTTCCCCATCCCCGAGGAGGTCAAGGCGCTGTTCGCTTGAGGCTAGCCTCGCCGTGCGCGCAATACGCCACACGGCGGCGGCCAAGCCTTGTTGCCTGGGGGCTTGGCGGCTACAAATCGGCCGAGCGAATCCCATGCAGGAAGCCGGACCCGAACCCCATGAAAATCAAGAGCATGACCGGCTTTGCGCGGACCGAGGGAAGCCACGGCGCCATGCGCTGGCACTGGGAGCTGCGGAGCGTCAACGGCCGCGGGCTCGACTTGCGCTTCCGCCTGCCGCCTGGTTTCGACCAGATCGAGCCCAAGCTACGCGAGGCGGCGCAAAAGCGGCTCGTCCGTGGCAGCGTGAACGCGACGCTTTCGATGCAGCGGGAAGAAGGCGCGGCGGCGATCCGGCTCAACGAGGCGGCATTGATGCAAGCCGTCGCAGCAGCCGACAGGGCCGGGGAGTTGACCGGTTCCGCAAGGCCGCCGCTTGAGGCGCTGTTGGCGATCCGCGGCGTGCTCGAGGTGGCCGAGCCCAGGGATGCGGGTAACGCGGCGCTGCTGAAGCCGACGGTCGAGAGCTTCGAGGCGGCACTCGATGGCCTCGTCGCGGCGCGGGCTACCGAAGGGCGCCGTCTCGGCGAGATCCTCGCCGACCAGCTCGGGCAGATCGAAACGCTGGTGGCCACGGCTGCGAATTCGCCCGCGCGGAGCGTCGAGGCGATCCGAGCGCGGCTCGCCGAGCAGGTGGCCAGGCTGGTCGACGCCTCGCCGCAGCTCGACGCGGCACGCCTGCATCAGGAAGCGGCACTGATCGCCACGCGAGCGGACATCGAGGAAGAGGTGAAGCGGCTGGGCGCACACATCGCGGCGGCGCGTGAGCTTCTCGTGGCGGCCGACCCCGTGGGGCGCAAGCTCGAGTTCTTGTCACAGGAGTTCAATCGCGAGGCCAACACGCTCTGCTCGAAAGCCAATGCGCCGGAGATCACGCGCAGCGGTCTCGGACTGAAGGCCGTGATCGATCAGCTTCGCGAGCAGGTGCAGAATATCGAATAGGGATCGGCCGTTTCTCGAAGAGCTGAATTGGACAACCCAGAACAACACCCATGACCGAAACATCATCCACTTCAGTTCGTCGCCGCGGTCTGTTGCTCGTGCTGTCGTCGCCTTCGGGCGCGGGCAAGACCACGCTTTCGCGGCGGCTTCTTGCTTCGGACACGGGGATCGCGATGTCGGTCTCGGTCACGACGCGCGCGCCGCGGCCCGGAGAGGTCGACGGCAAGGACTACCATTTCGTCGACACGGGGCGGTTCCATGCGATGCGGGACGCGGGTGAATTGCTCGAATGGGCGAAGGTGTTCGACAATTTCTACGGGACGCCGCGCGGGCCGGTTGAAGCAGCCATTGGAGCCGGGCGCGACGTACTGTTCGACATCGACTGGCAGGGGGCGCAGCAACTGGTCGAGAAGCTGCCGCACGATCTCGTAAGGGTGTTCATCCTGCCGCCGTCTGCAAAGGATCTTGCGGCGCGGCTTTCGGCGCGTGGGCAGGACAGCGCTGAAGTGGTGGCGCGGCGTATGGCGGCGGCGGCGGCCGAGATCAGTCACTGGCCGGAATATGATTACGTCATCATCAATGGCGATCTCGACCAGTCGAGCCTGGACCTCACCGCGATCCTCACCGCCGAACGCTTGAAGCGTGAGCGCCAGCTCGGGTTGATGGACTTCGTGCGCGGCCTTCAGGCGGCTCTATAGAGCGATATCTGCTTGATGTGGAACGATGAAGGTCTCGGTTATCACCGCTTCCCGAAGGCGGAGCGAAGTGCACCGGCGATCCTGAGCGGCTTGCCCGACACCGAGACGAGCACCACCATCACCTCGGCGGTGAACAACGCGACGCTGTCCCGCCCGATTCGCTGATCGAGCACGAGATGCGCAGCCCCCACCTCCTTCACCCGGGTTTCGACCTCGAGGATCTCGTCGATCCGCGCGGGCTTTAGGAACTCGAGGCCCATGCGCCGGACGACGAACGCCGCCGGCTCGCGCCCGGCGCTACCGTCGAACAGCCCGCGATGATCGTTGCCCACGAGTCGCAGGAAGTCCGACCGGCCACGCTCACACCAGCGCACGTAGGAGGCGTGATAGACGAGGCCGGAGAAATCCGTGTCCTCGAAATAGACCCGCACCGGCAGCAGGTGATGCCGACCGCCGTCGGCCTCGACGAGCCGCCCGGCGAGGTCCGGCCAGTCGCGTTCAGCTTTGGCGGGTACTGGTAGGTCGCTTGTCATGTCGCGAAGTTAAGCCGCCGCTGCGCCGAGTTCCAGCAGCACGATCTCCGGCGGCACGCCGAACCTTACGGGCATGATCGAGCAGCCGAGCCCGCCCGACACCACGAGATGCCGGCCCTCTTCCACGACATGACCATAGGCGTAGCGATTACCGAAGCGCGACGGCACCACCGGGGAGTATCCGAGCAGCCGCACCTGCCCGCCATGCGTGTGTCCCGACAGCGTCACCGCGACGCGGCCCGTTACTTGCGCGAAGATGTCGGGCTCGTGCGCCATTAGGATCACCGGCGCATCGTCACGGATCTTGGCGAGCGTGCCCGGCAGATCGTCGAGGCCGCTGTAGCGTCGCCCGCGCCGTAGCTCCTGCGGCAATTTATTGAAGCTCGCATCGTAGCTGCGATCGATGGCGAGCTGGTCTGCAAGGCCCGCGAGCCAGAACGGCTGCCCCCGGCTCGCGAGCCTGATCGCGTCGTTCTCGTACACGCGGATGCCGTGCTTCTCGAGTTCGACCCGCCCGATCACCGGACCAGCGCGCCTGAGCTGCGCGTGGTGATCGTCCCACCAGTCGTGATTCCTCAGGATGGCATGAACCCCGAGTGGCGCCTTGAGCGGAGCGAGTGCGGCCGCCCACTCGGCCGCTGGCACGCGCCGCGTCAGCCAGCGGTGGCCGGCCTCGAAATCTCCCAGCAGCAGGTGGAGGTCTGGCTCGAGGGCGTTGGCGCGGGCGACGATCTCCCCGATGCGTGCAACAGACATCTGCGGCTCGCCCGCATGCCGGTCTGCGATCAGCGCGGCTCGCAGCCGCAAGCCCTTTGGCCAATCCGGCGGCGTGAAGCGATATGTCTGCACCCGCAGCCGCCACATCGGCTCGATGCCCAGGGCATAGCCAGCGAGGGCCGTGCTTCCTGCGCCGAAGGTGAGTAGCGCCTTCAGGACTGCGCGACGGCTGACCAAGTGCCAAGCTCCACGATCACGATTTCAGGCGGAACGCCGAACCTGACCGGCGCACTGCTGCACCCAAGTCCCGAGGAAACGATCAGATGGCGTCCGCGTTCGACGATATGGCCGTAGATGTAGCGACCGCCGTAGAGTGAGGGAACATACGGTATCACGCCGGGCAGGCGCACCTGACCACCATGCGTATGTCCACAGACGGTCAGCGCGACCCGATCCGGCATTTGATCGAAGATGTCGGGCTCGTGTGCCATCATGATCACGGGCGCGTCGTCGGTGACTAGTCGCAGGGTGCCCGGCAGATCGTGGGTGCTTGCCCATCCCGTATGTCCCGGCCGTTCGCCGGTAACCCACGCCCGAGGGGCAAACGAAGCCTGGTCGCCCAGCCCTGTGATCCAGAACGGTGTTCCGTCTTTCACCAGGCGCGTGGCCCGGTTCTCGTAGACGGGAATGCCGGCTGCTTCGAGCGCGCGCTGGGCAGCCGGAGGCCCCCGCCGCAACAGTTGCGCCTGCTTGTCGTCCCACCAGTCGTGGTTGCCCAGCACCGCATGCACGGCGAACGGCGCTTTGAGCCCGCCGAGTGCTCTTGCCCAGTCCCGCTCGGCGATGTTGCGGCTGAACCGGAGCATCCTGTTGCCGGCGACATAGTCGCCCAGCAACAGCACGGCGTCCGGCTTCAGGGCGTTCGTGCGCTCGACGATGCCGCTGATGCGGTCGACGCTCATCCAGGGATCGCAGGCGTGGAAATCGGCGAGCAGCGCCAGCCGCAGCTTGAGCCCGGCCGCCCACCGGATGGGTTTGGGGCGGTACGTCGTGATGATGAGCGAGTGCGGCTCGGCGACAGCGTAACCGCCGACACCGATGCTGCTGCCTGCGGTCATGGCGAGACCCCGCAGCATCTGGCGCCTGGAAAACAAGGCAGGTCTCCGCATCAAGCCCGACAGATCGGGAAAAAATCGAGTTCATCGGCCACGAGCCCGGCTACCGGTGAAACCGCCGCTCTCCAACACACGTGTGCTGATTACCAGGACATGGCGACGAAACCGTTAAACTCCGGCAACAGTTGGGCGAAATGGCCGTGAGGTGCCATCAGATCGCTGCGGATCGGCTTCCCTTGAGCGAGCGAGGCCCACCTCGGCCAGCAACAATCAGCCTTGACCAGAAACGAAATGTCCCGGAGCGGTTGCCCCGGGACACTCGAGTTTTACGCTGGATCGACAAGCGCTTGGCGCGTCGTGGCCTTTACTTCTTGGCTTCAGCCGGCGTCTGCATCTTCTCACGCATGCCCTGCACGGCATCGCCGGCCTGCTTGCCGAGCTCGATCGCCTTGTCCTTTGCGATTTTCGCCCAGTCGCCGGCCTTCTTGCGGGCTCGCTCGATGCGGCCGGGGTCGGTCACGACGTAGGCAGGCGCGGCTGCGAGTTGCTCCTTGGTGACATCGACGAGCAGCACGCGGCTGCCTTCGACGACCGGGCCGACCTTCAGCGCGGAGAACGGCACGGCGACCGTCTTGCCGCCGACGCCGACGATACCGCCGACCGTCAGGACGACCGTCGACGCCTTGCCGTCGGCGCCCAGGATGATGTCGGAGATCCGCGCGACCACTTCGGCTTTGGCGTTGAACACGGGCGTGCCGGCGAGGCGCGCCGTCGCCAGCTCACCCTGGACCTGACCCTTCTGGAAGACGATGCCCTGCTGTGCGTGGGCAACATAGGCTGTGCCGGCAATGGCCATCGTGCTGGCGAGCGCAAGCGCGGCAATCGAACGCTTCATGATCGTTGGTCCTCGTCTGGTTGATGCGTAGAATCGGTGGTGGTGTGAGTGGCTGCCCGTATCTGGCCGGTTCACATTGATTGCGGCTGGTCCATAGCGGTTTCGGCGCAAATGGGACAGCAACCTGTTACATCAAGCCGCATTGGGGATAACTATATCTCGGGCCGAGCCGGGAGGCGGTGTCCGCGGGAGATAGCGAGCGACGACTGAACGGCGACTGAACGATGCCCGACTGAACGATATCAGACTGACTGCGGTCGATACCCGTTCACTCATGGGGCGGCCATGCGGGAGACACCGATGCCCATTGCGACCATTGCCGGCGCTGCGATCAACTCCGAGATCATCGAGCCGGCCGGCCCGGGCCGCGATGCCCCGGCGATCGCGCTCTCGCCGGGCAGCCGCAGCCCGCTCGACGAGATGCGCCAGTTGGGCACGCTGATGGCAGCGGCTGGCTACCGCGTCCTCCTGCACGACAGGCGCAACTGCGGCGCGTCCGATGTGGGCTTCGATGCAACGCGCTCCGAGTTCGAGATGTGGGCCGACGACATGCACGAGCTTCTCGGGCACTTGGCGTTGCGCCCCGCGATCATCGGCGGCAGTTCTTCGGGCGCCCGCCTCGCGCTGACCTACGCGCTGCGCTACCCCGATGCCGTGAGCGCGCTCCTGCTGATGCGGATCACCGGCGGAAGCTTCGCCGTCGCCCGCCTGATCGAGAAGTATTTCGACGTGCACTCACGTGCTGCAGCGGCCGGCGGCATGGCCGCCGTCTGCGAAACCGAGCACTTCGCCGAACTGATCCGCACCCGCCCGCACAACCGCGAACTGCTGATGGCGACCAAGCCCGCCGATTTCATCGCCTGCATGAATGCCTGGCGCGGCCACTTCCTCGCAGGCGTCGATCTCCCATTGATCGGCACATCGCAAGCCGCACTGCGCTCCTTGAAGATGCCCGTCTGCATCATCCCCGGCAACGACCTCACCCACCCCCGCGCCCGCGGCGCGCTCGTGGAACCGATGATACCCGACTGCGAACTCCACCATGTCACCGACATCGAGCACGACCTGGACGTCACGCCTCCCGAGGAATGGAAAGCCCACTACCCCCAGATGGCCAGCATCTTCGCGGACTTCCTGGCGCGGCGGCTCGGCGTGCCGCACAACGCCGCATGATCGAATGGAAAAGGGCGACTGGTGGCTGTCATGATCAACAGCGACCCATCCCGTTCTCCCACCCTCAATCCCGCTTCCTGAAGAACGCCGCCAGCGCCGCTACGTCCCCCTTGCCGCCTGTCGCCTGGTCGTCGGCGATCTCCTGGTAGAGCTTGGCCATGCCGGTGTAGATCTCGGCGGAGGATGCGCGGCCGAAGTGGTCGGCGATCTCGTCCATCTCGCCGACGAAGCGGTAGGCCTTGTTGAACATGTCGGGTACCGAGCGGGCGATCGCCGGCAGGACGTTTTTCTGGCTCCCCGACAGCTCCGCGTAGAGCGCGTCGGAAGCACCGAACTTGGCCGCAGCCAGGATCGACGCCGACGCAATCGCGGTCAGCCCCTTGGTGATCGCGGCATATGACATCTTGAGCGCCGACGCCGAACCGATGGGACCGTCGAGCGGCTTCACCAGCAACCCGCCGCGGATCAGTGTGTCGAGCGCCCCGGTGGGCGCGGCGGCGACATACACACTGGGGCTGTCGTAGCCCGGTCGCGGCGGCCCGCCGATGATGCCGCCATCGGCGAACGGCGTGCCGGTGGCCGCCACGAGCTTGCCGATCCGGATCACCATTTCCGAGCTGACGGCGTTGCAATCGATGTAGAGTGGCTTTCGCGATGCGGCGGCCAGATGCGGCGCGAGCCGTTCCGCCAGCGCCATGGCGTCCGAGGGCGGCACGATCGACAGCACGATGTCGGCCGCCGCGATCTCCGCATCCAAGACGCTGCGCATGCCGGCCTTCGCCGCCCGCTCCCCGCTCGCCGCACTCCGCCCCGCGAGCGACGTGACGACATCGACGCCGCACTGCGCGAGCCGCCAGCCTACGCCCGCTCCCATGGTCCCCTGTGCGATCACCGCTACGACGGGCTTCGACATGTCATATCTTTCCAGATGCAAACGCTCTGTTGTTCTCCTCCCCCCTCGTGGGGGAGGTGCCCCGAAAGGGGCGGAGGGGGGACGTTACAAGCGAGGCGTAGAGTTTCGATGTCGTTGGCAAACCGCCCCCCCACCGGCGCTACGCGCCACCTCCCCCACGAAGGGAGGTGGAGAACTTCGAACGGCGGCCTTCGCCACGAATTTCTCCGGTTCTACAAGCTCAATCCCTGCTCCTTCGCCGCCTTCTGTGTGGCCGGCCGCTGCAGCATGCGCTTGTAGTGCTCGCTGACCTTCGGGAAAGTCGCGATATCGACGCCATCGCTCTCGAGCCAGCTCGACAGCGTGAACAGATATGGATCGCACATGGAGTAATCCGCACCGGTCACCCACGGCCCCTTCAGCATCTCCCGCTCGATCAGCAGGAACGCGTCGGACATGTTCTGCGCCACCTTTTTCTTCATACCTTCGATGGAGGCCTCGTCGTCGGCCCAGCGGGTACCGCGCGTGCGATGGGCGTGATGCACGTGCACCGTCGAGCAAAGGTAGCTGTTGAACGATTGCGCCTGCGCGAATGCCCAGCGATCATCGAGGTTGGCGAGCTTCGCCGCGGGGAACGTCTGCGCGAGATAGACGAGGATCGCCGGGGTCTCCGTCAGGATGCCCTTCGGCGTCACCAGCGCGGGCACGCGGCCCTTCGGATTGACCGAGAGATACTGCGGCGAGCGCTGTTCGCCCGCGGCGAAATTCACCCGCACGGCTTCGTAGGCCGCGCCGGTCTCGGCGAGCGCGATGTGGGAAGCAAGCGAGCAAGCGCCGGGCGAATAGAAGATCTTGTACATGTGAAGCGTCCTGCGGATCGAGGTTCAGTGAGCGAGAGCGGAAGCGAGGTCAGCTCATCAGGTCGTAGTGGAACACCTTGGCCATGATCAGCCAGCGGCCATCGACGCGGACGAAGGTCAGGAGGTCCGTGCAGAACCGCTGCCCGATCGCGCATTCGACCCGCGTGAACGCCGCGTCCGGCCCCGCGAATTCGATCGACAGGATGCGGTCGCGGCGTGTCTCGTTGCGGCTTGCCGGCGACGGGCGCTTGTCCACCAGCGCGAAGTAGTCCGGCATGTTCATGAGCAGCAGCGGCTTTTCCGTCGCGCACGTGTAGGTGCACTGGGGATGGAACACGCGGCGAAGCCTGATGCTGTCGCTGTGGTAGAGGCCGTCGAAATACTCCTGCAACACGGCGGCGATGGCGGCAAACGGCTGGCCGGCGGCGTCGGTCATGACAGGCTCCGAGGATTGATGGGTCTTGGTGTCGGCAAGTTAGCCTAGTGCCGGTGCGCGGTCCAATCCAGGACCAACCATGAGGCAAAAATAGAGGGAGTTCGAGGGATACATCCCTCGATGGAGCGCGAGGCTAGCCTCGCTCGCGCGGCTACCTACCTTGACTATTGCCAACGCCGGATAGGCGCGGCCTTCTCAATCGCTATAGTGCGAGCGAGGGAGCCGCATGCTTCCGCACCTAATGAA
>CAMDMH010000034.1 GCA_945901835.1 Devosia equisanguinis
GCGCCGCCAGTGCGACAAGGCAACCGAGGGCGATGCCGATCAGACCCAAAAGCCGCCGGGTAACGCGCTTTTTCCGCCTGAGCGATCGATGTCCTGTCGTTTGAAACAATTCAGCGGAAACGCTGTCGCGCTGCAGCGGCCGAGGAAGACTCGGCCGAGCCAGGCCATCGATCCAGGATCGAGGCGCACGGGCAGGCATGGCGGTTCACCTGACACGATGATTTGGCAGCCGCTGACCAGAGAGCGGTCGCCAACCATGGATGCGGATGGTTAACGAAAAGTAAACGCGGGCCGGCGTGCCGTTCGTGATCGCCGGTCGTGCGCCCTTCGGGCAACTACCTGTCGACCGAGGCATCCTCGACGATCAGTGTGGCGAGTTCGGCGAAGCTCATGCCGGCGTGCTGGGCCAACTCTGGGATCAGCGATGTGCCGGTCATGCCCGGCTGGGTGTTGACCTCGAGGCAGACGATCTCGCCCATGCCGCCGGGAGTGTCGTCATAGCGGAAGTCGGCGCGGCTGACGCCGCGGCAGCCGAGCGCGTTATGGGCGTTCAGCGTGTGATACTGGATGCGGGCGGCGACATCCGGCGGCAGGTCGGCCGGGAGAATATGCTTGGATCCGCCCGGCGCGTATTTGGCTTCGTAATCGTAGAATTCGAGAGCCTTGTCGGGCACGATCTCTATGATCGCGGTGGCACGGCCATCGATGATGCCGCACGTCAGCTCGCGGCCGGCGATGTATCGCTCGACCATGATCTGGCCGGCGGCGACGGGGATCGTGCGGATCGACTCGGGCGGGCGCGGTGCGCCGCGCGGCACGATGACGACGCCGACGCTCGAGCCTTCGGCGATGGGCTTCGCCACATACGGCGGCGGCAACGAGTGTGCGAAAGCCGCGTCGTCGCGGTCGACGATCGTGTCCTCGGCGACGGGAACGCCCGATGCCGCCATTATACGTTTCGCGCGGCCCTTGTGCATGGCGAGTGCGGAGGCGAGCACGCCGGAGTGCGTGTAGGGGATGCCAAGGCATTCGAGGATGCCCTGCACCGAGCCGTCCTCGCCCCAGCGGCCGTGGAGCGCGTTGAAGCAGGCGTCGGGTTTCAGCTCTGCCAACACTTGCGCGATGTTGCGGCCTACGTCGATCTCTGTGACGCGATAGCCGGCTTCGCGAAGGGCTGCACCGCAGGCAGCGCCGGAGCGGAGGCTCACCTCGCGCTCGGCGGACCAGCCGCCCTTCAGGACGGCGACGTGATTGAACTTGCGTTGACGCGAACCTGCGGTCATGCCGCTTGCCTTTCGACCAGCGCTTCTCCGATCGCTCCACCTTCGCGCGGAATGCCGAGGCGGATGATCTCCCATTCGAGCTGGATGCCGGATGTTGCTTTGACGCGCGCGCGGACCGTTTCGCCGAGGCGTTCGATGTCCTCGGCGGTGGCGTCGCGGTCGTTGATGAGGAAGTTGCAGTGCAGTTCGGAGACCATAGCGCCGCCGACGCGGAGGCCACGGCAGCCGGCGGCATCAATGAGTTTCCATGCGCTGTGCGGCAGCGGGTTCTTGAACGTCGAGCCGCCGGTGCGCTCCTTGATCGGCTGGTTCGCCTCGCGATAGGCGGCGACTTCGTCCATCTGCTTCAGGATCTCGGCGGTGTCGCCGCGCGTGCCCTGGAACAGCGCTTCAGTGAAGATCCAGTCGTTCGGGACGCTGCAGTGGCGATAGGTGAAGCCGAGGCCGGCTAGGTCGAGGACGTGGATGTTGCCCTGGCGATCGACGGCGCGGGCTTCGATGACGGTGTCTTTGGTCTCGGTGCCGTGCGCGCCGCCGTTCATGCGCAATGCGCCGCCGACGGAGCCGGGGATGCCGCGATAGAAGGCGAGGCCTGCGATGCCGGCGTCGGCTGCCGCGCGCGAGAGCTTCACGTCCGGCACGGCGGTGCCGGCGCGAAGGCGATGGCCGGTCTCAGCCTTCACGTCGGCAAAGCCGCGGGCGAGGCGGATGACGACGCCGGGCATGCCGCCGTCGCGAACGAGCAGATTGGAACCGAGGCCGATGACGGTGACAGGGAGATCGGCGGGAGCGTGCGACAGGAAGTAGGCGAGGTCGGCCTCGTCGGCTGGCGTGAACAGGACCTGGGCCGGGCCGCCGACGCGGAACCACGTGATATCAGCCAGCCGCTGGTTCGCCAGTAGCCGGCCTTTCAGCGCGGGCATCGCCTTCTGCAGTTCGAAGACCAGATCCGGGAACATCAGCGCATGCCCCCGGCGCGGCGCGGCTCGTCGGCGAGTTCGCCGGGGAGGGCATGGGCCCATTCCGTCGAATTGCCGGCGCCGAGGCAGACGACGATGTCGCCGGGCTGAGCGTAGCGGCGCACCAGCGGCGCAAGATCAGCGGGGCTCTCGATGGAGGCGACGGAGGGGTGGCCCTTGGCGCGGATGCCGTCGGCCAATGAACGCTGCGAGATGCCTTCGAGCGGTGGCTCGCCTGCAGAGTACAGCGGGGCGACGATCACGGCGTCGGCGTCGCCAAAGCAGCTGCAGAACTCGTCGAACAGGCTCTTGACGCGCGAATAACGGTGCGGCTCGACGACGGCGAACACGCGGCCCTTGGCACCGGGGCGGGCGGCCTTGAGGACGGCTGCGATCTCGATGGGGTGGTGGCCGTAGTCGTCATAGATGTCGACGCCGTTCCACGTGCCGGTGCGCTGGAAGCGGCGCTTGACGCCGGAGAAACTGGCGATCCCCTGGCGGATCTGATCGTCCGTAATGCCGGCCTCGGCGGCGACGGCGACAGCGGCCAGCGCATTGAGCACATTGTGGTGGCCGGGGATCGGAATACTCCAGCCGGTGAGTTTGCGAGCGCCACCGGCGACACGGGCGCCGAGCGTCGCGTCGAATACCGTGTCCTGGCCATCGTGCCTGATGTCGTCGAGGCGGAGGTCGGCCCCTTCGGACTGCCCGTAGGTGAGCAGGCGGCGGCCATCGAGGCGCAACTTCAGCCGGTCGACCATCGCTTCGACGACGGGGTGATCTATGCACGTGACTGCGAGGCCGTAGAACGGGATGTTGGAGAAGAACATCTCGAACTCTCGATGCATGTTCTCGACCGTCTTGAAGTAGTCGAGGTGCTCGGGATCGATGTTGGTGACGATGCCGATCTCGGTCGGCAGCTTGACGAAGGTGCCATCGGACTCGTCGGCTTCGACGACCATCCACTTGCCTTGGCCGAGCCGGGCGTTCGAGCCCCATTCGTTGATGATGCCGCCGGTGATGACCGTCGGGTCCAGTTCGGCCTTGCAGAAAAGATGCGCGATCAGCGATGTCGTGGTGGTTTTGCCGTGGGTGCCAGTGACCGACACGGTCGAATAGAGGCGCATCAGCTCGGCCAGCATTTCGGCACGGCGAATAATCGGCAGGCCCTTCTGGCGGGCAGCCTCGAGCTCCGGGTTGCCGTTCTTCACGGCGGTCGAGATGACGATGTAGCGGGCGCCGACAAGGTTGATCGCGTCGTGGCCGATGAATACGCGGATGCCCTTCGCCCTGAGGCGGCGGACGTTGGCGCTATCCTTCTGGTCGCTGCCCTGGACCGTGAAGCCCTTGGCGTGAAGGATCTCCGCGATCGCGCTCATGCCAATACCGCCGATCCCGAGAATGTGGATCGTGCCGATGTCGGGAGGCATTTGCATGTGTTCGGTTTCCCTCGCCGTCGTAAACGGCTTGTTCGAGCCTCACGCCCCCGCGAATAGGCCCACTCTCGTCAGTACGCTCATTTTCGCTTGTGCGCCCCACCCTTCAGGCTTTTGCCGGCGACTTTTCAGCGAGCGAGATGACGAGTTCTGCCAGCCGTGCCACCGCGTCGGGACGCCCCTGCGCCTTTGCAGCGGCTGCCGCCCGTGCAAGTTCTCCGGGAGAACCTATCAGCCGGGAAAGTTCGGCTGCCAGCCGCGCGGGATCGAGATCCTTCTGCTCGATACACCAAGCGCCGCCCGATTCGGCAAGTGTCGTTGCATTCCGGAGCTGGTCGTTGTCAAGCGCATGTGGCAGCGGGACAAGGATCGACGGCCTTCCGATCACAGCCAACTCGGCCACGCTCGACGCCCCGGCGCGCGCGATGACAAGGTGCGCGTCAGCCATCTGGCGGGGCAAGTCGCGGAAAAACTGTGCGATTTCGGCCCGGATGCCGGCGGCTGCGTAGGCTGCCTGGGTGCGGTCGATGTCTTCCTCGCGTGCCTGCTGGACCACGATCAGTCTCGAACGGACTTCTGGCGGAAGCATGGCCAGTGCGGGGGGGACCGCATCGGAGAAGTAGCGTGCGCCCTGGCTGCCGCCGAACACCAGCAGCCGGACCTGCTCGGTCGCGCCGGGAACCCAGTAGGGGCGATTGGCGCTGTCGAGCACGACCTGGCGCACTGGATTACCGGTGAAACGGATCTTGCCTTCGACTTCCTTGTCGATATTGCCGACCTTGGCGAACGAGGTCGCGATAATGTCCACGCGTTTGGCGAGCATGCGGTTGGCGCAGCCGAGGACGGCGTTCTGCTCGTGCAGCAGTGTCGGAATGCCGCGCATCTTCGCGGCGACGATCGGGGGGAAACATGGATAGCCGCCGAAGCCCGCGACTACGGCGGGGCGTGCCTGGCCCATCAGCGCGTAGGCTTCCTTGATGCCGCGGGCGAGCGCGATGCCTGTTTTCGCCATGGCGACGGGAGAGCGGCTCGCGAGCGTGGCCGAATGGATCTTGTGCACGGCGCGGGCTGGAAACCCCGTACCGTAACGGTCGCCGCGCATGTCGGTGACGAGTTCGACTGCATAGCCGCGACGGCCAAGTTCCTCGGCCAGCGCGAACGCGGGAAACAGGTGTCCCCCCGTGCCGCCGGCAGCCAACATGATGAGGCGATCCGTCACTGCAGTTCCCTTCGCGTTCAGCCTGCTTCTACCGGTTCGTGCAGGAGCGAACAATTCCACCAATCGTCTGTCTTTCCGAAATCGCGACGTCATGGGCCGACGTATCAGCCGGAGTGCAGCCTGTCGTCGCGCAGCATCGACGCGTGGTCGGGCTCCAGGCCCGGTACGTCGATCGCGCGGGCATCCGCCCGCCGCCGGGTCAGGGCGATCAGCATGCCGCAGGTGATCGAAACGGCGAGCATCGACGAGCCGCCGACCGAGACGAACGGCAGCGTCATGCCCTTGGCGGGCAACAGACCGACGTTGCTGCCCAGATTGATGAGCGCCTGCAAGCCGATGAGCAACGACAGGGCCGTGATGGCGTAGCGGATGAAGCCGTCGTGCGTCGTTGCTGCCCGCAACAACGGCCTGATCACGACCGTTGCCAGCAATGCCAGCAGGAGGATGGCGGCAATCGCGCCGAACTCCTCGGCGACAACGGCGAATACGAAATCGGTGTGAGCGTCCGGCAGCACCGTCTTGATCGTTCCTTCGCCCGGGCCGCGGCCGAGCAGACCGCCTTCGGCGAAAGACTGATGCGCGCGGTCGAGTTGGGAGTTGTCACCGCGGACGGGCGAGATGAAGCGGTCGATCCTGACGCGAACGTGGGGGTAGGCGGCATAGGCGCCAGCAAGGCCGACAGCGGCGAAAGAGCCGATGCCGATCGCGGCCATATGCGAGCGGCCGGAAAGCAGGAACAAGGCGACCCAGACAGCGGAAATCAGCAAAGTCTGTCCGATGTCGGGCTGGAGGACGAGGACGCCTGCGAACAAAGCCAGCAGTGCGAAGGCGATGGGAACGGCCGGCATATCCGGGCGACGTTCGCTCTCGGCGAAGGCCCAGGCGGCGAGGATCGCGAAACCTGGTTTGGCGAATTCCGAAGGCTGCAGTGAAAAGCCCGCGATGCGCGCCCACCTTCGTGCGCCGTTGATGTCGTCGCCCCAGAATAGAACCGCGAGCATGATGACGAGACCGCCGGCATACAAGGCCAAGGCCAAACGTCGTATGGCGGGTGGCGACAACAGCGAAACCGTCAGCATGAGTAAGAGGCCGGCCGCTACAAAACCGATCTGGCGTTCCGCAAAGTAGAGCGCGGGCAAACCTTTACGCATAGCCACGGACGGGCTTGCCGCCAGAGAAAGAACGAGACCGACGAGGATCAGTGCGACCAGAGTTCCGACCAGCGTCCGGTCGATGGACAGCCACCAGCGGCCGAGTACACTGTTGTCGGCTCGCGTGATCCGCATCAGCCGCTCCGGGCTACGAGCTCGATACCGGGAAGGCCTTCGACGAGATTGCGGAACGCGTCGCCGCGGATCTCGAAGTTCTTGAACTGGTCGTATGAAGCGCAGGCTGGGGACAGCAAAACGACAGGTTCTGGGCCTGTGCTTGCGGCGGCATCGGCTGCTGCTGCGGCAACGGCCTGTTCGAGCGTGCCACTGCGGACGATTTCGGTCTTGCCTTGCAGAGTTGCTGCGAAATCGTCGCTCGATGCGCCGATGAGATAGGCCTTGGCGACGCGCGGGAAGAAGGTGGCGAGGCTCGAGATGCCGCCCTCCTTCTGCTTGCCGCCGGCGATCCAATAGATGTCGCGGTCCCAAGTCGCGAGCGCCTTGGCGGTCGAATCCGCGTTGGTGGCCTTGCTGTCGTTGATGAACACGACGGGCCCCAAGCGGCCGATCTCTTCCATGCGGTGTGCGAGGCCGGGGAAGCTGGCGAATGCGGCTTGAAGTGCGTCGCGGCGGCGTTGGGTGGCGGCCGGGTTGTTCATGACCTTGTCGCGGGGCAGCTTCATGCGCGTCTGGAAGTCCGAGAAGTCCTCGAACAAGCGGCGCTTGAGACTGGCGTCGAGGCTGATGAACGGATTGAACCGTGCCGGCCAGAGCATGCCGCCGAGAGCACCGAGTGCTGCTGCGGCTGCCAGGGCGTTCTGGCCGTTGTGCTCGCCGCGGAGCGAGCGGATGGCAGACAGGTCGACCAGATCCTCCTTCATGTCGTCGGTTTCGAAACGGACCTTGGTGCCGGCGAGGTGGTAGCCCTTGCGGTAATCCTGGCTCGTCGAGAACGTGTAGCAGTAGCGGCGACGCTCGATGCGGCGGGCGATGCCCTCGCTGATTTCATCGTCCACGCCGACGCAGGACTGCTCGGCCTTGGCGACGAGCCGCTCCTTGATCGTGGAATAGTTTTCCATCGTGCCGTGACGATCGAGGTGGTCGGGCGTCACGTTGAGCAGCACGCCGACGGTGGGTTTCAGTGACGGCGTCAGGTCGATCTGGAACGACGAAAGTTCGATCACATAGAACGAGGCGGAATGCGGTGGCTCGAGCGCAAGGACCGGGGTGCCGATATTGCCGCCCATCTGCACGTTGCGGTCGTCGGCCTTGAAGAGATGCGCGAGCAGCGCCGTGGTCGTCGATTTGCCGTTGGTGCCGGTGATCGCGATGAAAGGACAGAACGGTGCTCGCTTGGCGCGCTCGCGGCAGAACAGCTCGACGTCGCCGATGATCGGCACTTTGGCCGACTTGGCGAGAGCGACGGTCCAGTGCGGCTCGGGGTGGGTGAGCGGAACGCCCGGTGCCAGAACGAGGGCCGAGAAGCTCTTCCACTTCGCTGTCGTCAGATCGACGAGGGGCACGCCTTCCTTCGCGGCGGCGTCGCGAGCACCCTGTCCGTCGTCCCAGGCGGAGACGATCGCGCCGCCGGCCATAAGCGCCTTGGCGGTGACGAGGCCGGAGCCGCCGAGGCCGAACACGGCGACCTGCTTCTTGGCGTATGTCGTGACGGGAATCATGAGTAGAGCATACCGGTTGTTCGTGCGATTCGCTCCGGGGGATCCGGCGATTTCGAGGCTTTTATTTTCAGGATCAGTTCGTACCGACCGGGTCCGAGCTTAGCGCGGGGGGCCGTTTCACGGTTCGTATATCGGATCCGGTCTTCTGGATGCGCGACACGGCGACCGACAACGGCTCGACGACGACGGCCATGTGATGCGCGTTGGCGTGCAGCAGCATCATTCCGTCGATCATGATGCCGACGTGGCCCGGCCAGAACACGAGATCACCGCGCTTCATGCCGTCGAGCGAATCCGGCACCAGCAGCGTATCGCCGACCTCGCCGGCCTGCATGTCGCTGTCGCGCGGGCATTGCATCCCCGCCGCTTCCATCGCGAGCTGGACGAGGCCAGAACAATCGACGCCTATCCGCGTCCGGCCGCCCCACAGATAGGGGACGCCGATCAGCCGTTCGGCTACGTCGACGAAATCGCGCGCGACTTTCGTTTGGGCCGTGACGTGGCGGGCGACGACGTAGCCGCCGGTCGCAAGGCGGCAGAACCGGTCCTGGGTTGCCTCGACGACCAGTGGCGTGTTGATCGACAAGTGCATCAGCGGCGGCGATTTCATGTCGGCGGCGCCGTAGAGGAACGTCCCGATCGCGGAGACGCGATGGGTCGCCGGCTGGTGATATTCGTCGAGGGCGTCGGTAGGGACGTAGCCGACATAGGCATCGCGGTCGGCCTGCAGCCATGCCCAGCCCTCCTGCTCGTCGAATACGCGGACCGTTTCGCCGAACAGCAGCTCGGTCTCGAAGACCAGCGTCGACACCGGCTCGCGCCGCAACGCGATCGAGGCCCGGCGAACGCGGCGCAAGGCTCCCGGGACGAAGCGCTCGGCCTCGACCTTGCCTTGCAGCTTTTCATCGGCGAGGTCGGGCCGATAGGCGTGACGCCGTGGATCGAGGCGATTGTCTTCCATTGCTCCCCCTGCGTCGCCCCGATCGTGTGGCGCGGTCATTCAAGTTCGATCATGCGGTTCTGCGCGGTACCCGATACTGCGCGCAACGCCGCCGATTCGCTCGTCGGGCCGAACTGTAGTTCGCGGAGGTGCGATCGGTCAGCTGCGCGGAACCATGCCTTCGATGACCGACAGCATTGCGCGTGCCCCTTGGGTCTCGCCGCCCTTGGGACCGAGCGGGCGCAGCGCCTGGCGCCATCCATAGATGTCGAAGTGGGCAAAACGGCGGGCGCGCTTGACGAAGCGGCGAAGGAAAAGGGCTGCGACGATGGAGCCGGCGAATGGGCTTTCGGAGACGTTGCCCATGTCGGCAACCTCGCTGTCGAGGGTCTTTTCATAGCCGGCCCAGAACGGCATGCGCCACATAGGATCGCCGAGAGCGAGGCCGGCCGCTGCGATCTGGCCTGCGAGCGCTTCGTCGTCCGTGTAGTAGGGTGGCAAGTCGGGACCGAGTGCTACGCGCGCGGCGCCGGTCAGCGTCGAGAACGTCAGCAGCAGATCGGGTGTTTCCTCGTCGGCGAGAGACAGCGCGTCTGACAGCACGAGGCGGCCCTCCGCGTCGGTGTTGCCGATTTCGACGGTGCGGCCGTCGCGGGTCCTGATTACGTCCTGCGGGCGGAAGGCGTTGCCGGAGACGCTGTTTTCGGCGGCGGGCACAAGTACGCGCAGGCGGACATCGAGGCCGAGCGCCATGATCATGCTGCCGAGCGCGAGCACGGTGGCGGCACCGCCCATATCCTTCTTCATCAGCAGCATGGCACTCGACGGCTTCAGGTCGAGGCCGCCGGTGTCGAAGCAGATGCCCTTGCCGACGAGGGAGATGCGGGGGGCGTCGGGGCGACCGCCAGGGCGCTGCCATTGCAAGTCGATGAGCCGGGGCGCGCGCGGGCTGGCACGGCCGACGGCATGGATCATGGGGAAGTTCTGGGTGATCAGGTCGTCGCCTACGACCGAGCGGACGGTTGCGCCGTGGCGTTCGCCGAGCTTTCTCGCGGCGTCTTCCAGCTCGGCGGGGCCAAGGTCGGAGGCGGGCGTATTGATGAGGTCGCGGCCGAGCCAGATCGCTTCGACTATCGCCAGTACGCGGTTGCGAGCGACGGACTTGTCGAGACGCAACCTGGCAATCTCGTCGGCGTTTACGGCGGTCTTGTAGCGGCGGAAGCGATAGGCGCCCAGGCCCCATGCGATGGCGGCCAGCTCGGCGTCGGGACCGGCACCCTGCAGCTCATAGGCTCCTGGTGGCAATTGGGTGGGGAGGGTTCCGCAAAGCAGCGCGCCGGGGCCTGCGGGATCGCCTGTGTTGCCGTCGCCGATGCCGAACAGGACGCCGCTGAGCTCACCGCCAGGGCCCGGCAGCAGCAGCAACTTGCGGGCGGTGCCCTTGAACTTGTTCGCGTCGGCCCAGGCGCGCGGGGATGCGTCGAGCTTGGCGGGGCCGAGACCCGACTTCTCGGTCGTCAGCCAGACCGGAACGGCCGGCCCCGCGGTGTCGTGGGCCAAGAGGAGGTCTTTGGGCGTAACGGTCGAGGTCATGGTGCCGTCTTTCGTGGCCGTGCGGTGAGACCTCGATCTAGCCCGCTGTCAGTTCCGTGACAACGGCCGGGGCGGACGAGGCCAGGGGAGCGCGAGATTAAAGAACTGTAGAGGGGTGTCCCGGAAACTGACAGTGCACGACGAATCACCTGGCGCCCTTGCCGCGCCTACCGGAGACACGCCCTATGTCTGCTCCCCTGTCCGCGAAAGCCGACTTTCCGAGCCATCGCCCCAGGCGTTCCGCAGGATTGCTGGCCGTACTGGCTGCCAGCATGCTGGCCGGCGCATGTTCGAGCGGAGGCAGCCTCGACAGCCTCGACAGCATGCTCGGATCGGCGCCGCCTTCAGCCGACCCCGCCGCTGACAAGATCGCAAGAGCTCCGGGCGGTGCAACCGCGCCGAAGACCGATCTCGACAAGGCGCTCGCCTATTGGAGCGAGGAATACAAGAAGAAGCCGGCCGAGCTGAAAGTTGCTCTCGCCTATGCCAAGAACCTGAAGGCTGCCGGTCACAAGGAACAGGCCTACGTCGTTCTGCAGAATGCGTCGGTGATCCACGGCGACAGCAAAGAACTCGCCAGCGAACTCGGCCGGATCGCGCTCGAATACGATCAGGTCGCGCTCGCCGAGAAGTTGCTGGCGATGGCCGACGACCCGTTGAAGCCGGACTGGCGCTTGATTTCGGCGCGCGGCACCATTTACGCCAAGCAGAACAAGTTCGGCGAGGCGATCGCGATGTTCGAGCGCGCGCTTGCCATGGCGCCCAATCAGACGTCGGTGCTTAACAATCTCGCGATGGCGCATGCCGGAAATGGTGATCCTGCCAAGGCTGAAGAAATCCTACGCAGGGCGCTGGCTTCGAGCAACGATCCCAAGGTGAAGCAAAATCTGGCCCTGGTGCTCGGCCTGCAAGGCAAGCACGAAGAGGCGGTCGCCGCACGCGCGGGCGCTGCTCCCCAGACGACGGCTGTGGCCGACACGGAGTACATCCGGCAGATGGTCAAGGCGACGCCGGCCAGCACACCGGCACAGGCGACGCCCGCCGTGATGACGCCGCCGCGTGCGGCTCGTCCCGCGCCGCAGCAGGCCCGCGTGATCGAAGCAAAATCGACGCAGCAGCCGACCCGAGGAAATGATGGGACTTGATTACCCCGTCATGACCTCTATGCCGCCACATCCGCTTGTTACGCGGTCTTCCGAGGCCGGACGGGAGGCCGACATGCCACGCAACAAGGTGCAGTTCCAGAAGGGGCTGAGCTTCATCGAATTCTGTCAGCGTTACGGAACC
>CAMDMH010000035.1 GCA_945901835.1 Devosia equisanguinis
CGAGGTGCCGCGCGAGCCCGATCCCTCTCCCTCCAGCGTGTTGCCGCAACGTCACCGCCAACGCCTCGCCGTCAACCCGGCCGACGACGCGCATCGCGTTGCAACGGGGCCGCCGAGCAGAGGATTATGGCGAATAGAACAGGCTAGGACTGCCGAGCGGCGAGAATACCACTGCAACACTCATTCTGACCGAGCCGAGACAAAGCCCATGCCAGCCAAAATTCTCGCAATCGAGGACGATCCTTCGTTGAACGAGCTGCTCGAGTACAATCTCGCGGCAGCCGGTTACGGCGTGGTCACGGCAACTTCAGCCGAGGAAGGCCAGCTCCTGCTTTCGGAGCAGACCTTCGATCTGCTGCTGCTGGACTGGATGCTCCCGGAAATGACGGGTATCGAACTGTGCGGATCGGTGAGACGATCGGGGCGCCACGCTTCCATGCCGATCCTGATGCTGACGGCGCGGGGCGATGAGCCCGACCGCATCCGCGGATTGACGACAGGTGCCGACGACTATGTCGTCAAGCCGTTCTCGGTGCCCGAGCTTCTCGCACGGATCAAGGCCCTGCTCCGCCGGGCAGCACCCGAGCGGATCAATAACCTGCTGTCACATGGCGCGATCACGCTCGACCGCGACGCGCATCGCGTCACGCGGGCTGGGCGAGAGGTCAATCTCGGGCCGACCGAGTACAAGTTGCTCGAAACACTGATGGAGACGACGGGCCGCGTGCTGTCGCGTGCGCAGCTCATCGACCGCGTGTGGGGCAACACCGCCGAGATCGACGAACGCACCATCGACGTGCACATCGGCCGCCTGCGCAAGGCGCTCATCCGCGGCGAAGAGCCCGATCCCGTGCGCACCGTGCGTGGCGCGGGCTATGTGCTGAGCGCCGACTGATCGGGCGCCGGGGCCGACCGATCGTCTCCTCAGGCCATCAGTGCCGAATAGCGAGCGCGGTGGTGCGCCGCGTTGCCGAGCCACGCCGACAGCCACATCGCCCGCTTCAAGTAGAGGCCGATGTCGCATTCCTCTGTGAAGCCGATGCCGCCGTGCATCTGGATCGCGGACTTGCAGACGTCGAGCGCTTCGGCAGCCGCGTGCGCCTTCAGCGCCGACGCCATCGACGAGGAAATGTCGAGGCCTTGCGCGGCGACCTGGAACACGAACGAGCGCACGCTCACCATCCGCGCATAGTCGTTCACGACGCGATGCTGCAGCGCCTGGAAGCTGCCGATCGGCTTTCCGAACTGCTTGCGGGTTTTCAAATACTCGACGGTGATGTCGATCGCGGCGCTCATCACGCCGACGAGTTCCGCCGCCGCCGCGAAAAGCAAAATGTCATGAAACGCGCCGTGAGCACTGTCTCGAAGGAATACCACCTCTGGTTTGACGTCGACGAGAGCGAGATCTGCGAACGGCCGGCCGTCTACCGTCGCGCGGGGCGAGATCGTCAGACCGGGTGTCGAACGCGGTACGTAGGTCAGCATGGTGTCTTCAGCACCGAGAGACAACCCGTCAGGTGCGGCTCGCGCTTCCACGAGAAAACCGTCGCAAGACGCCGCCATGGGAATTCCGACAAGATTGCCGTCCAGTCGAACGCCGGACTCCTTGCTCGGCACAAGCCATGTGACCACAGGCCCATCTGCATGGCCTGCGATCGCCGGCATCACCACCATCCGGCCTTCGAGGACGCCGGCGAAAATCTTCGAGGAGGAAGCGCCGTGAGCGATTGCTCTCGCCACCACAGCGGTTGCGCCGATCGGCTCGGGCGCCAGCACGCGGCCTGCCTCCATCAGGACGAGGCCAAGCTCCGTCAGACCGAGACCGAGACCGCCGAGGCCCTCCGGCACGACCAGACCAAACCAGCCTTCGTCGGCCATCCGCGCATGAACGGCGCTATCGAAGCCGTCGGCTCTGCCGCGCAAGGCACGCGTACGCTTCACGCCGCCGGCCTGCGCCAGCATCTTGGCCACGCTGTCCTGCAGCAGCCGCTGCTCGTCCGTCAGGAGAAGATCCATCTTGCCTGCCCCTCAGCCCGGTAAACCCAGAACGCGCTTGGCCAGCACGTTGCGTTGTATCTCGCTCGATCCGCCATAGATCGTGGCGCGGCGCGACTGCAGGAAGATCTGGGTCACGTCGGTTGGCTCGCCGTCAGTCGTGAGGCGCTCGCTGTCGGCGCCGTTCGCACCCGCCACCTCGATCAGCAGATCGGTCGCAGCCTGGAGGTTATCGGTCGCGACGAGCTTCATGGTGGAAGAACTTGGCCCCAGCGGCTGGCCTGTCGCGATCATATCGACCGCGTGCCAGAACATCGCGGCCTGCGCCGTCACCTTGATACGCAAGGCTGCGAGCTTATCGCGGAAGATCGGATCGGCGGCTTTGCCGTTCGCCTTCGATACACGGTCGATGCGGGCGAGCACCTCCATCGTATGCTGCGGGCTCGAGGTGCCCAGGCGCTCGTGGGCGAGCAGATCGTTGGCGACCTTCCAGCCGCCGTTCAGCGGACCGACGAGGTTCCCCTTCGGCACGACAACGTCATCGAGGAACATCTGCGCGAACTCGTCATCGTCGGCGATGTTCATGATTGGCCGTGCCTTGATGCCCGGCGTTTTCAAGTCGACCAACATGAAACTGATACCGGCATGCTTCGGCGTGGCGTTCGCGTCGGTGCGTACCAGCATGAACATCCAGTCGGCGTAGTGGCCCCAGGTCTGCCAAATCTTCTGCCCGTTGACGACGAAGTGGTCGCCCTTGTCGTCGGCCCGCGTGGTGAGGCTCGCCAGATCCGAGCCTGCGCCCGGCTCGGAGTAGCCCTGTGCCCAGATCACCTCGCCTGAAATGATCCTGGACAGATGCTGCGCCTTCTGCCCGGGCGTGCCGTATCTCATGAGGATCGGACCGAGGTGGTTGATCCCCTGCACGGGCAGATGCGGCGCGGACAATCGCGCCAGCTCATCGGAAATGATGATCTGCTGGGCGAGCGTCGCGCCCATGCCGCCGTACTCCTTCGGCCAGTGCGGCGCGATCCACCCGCGTTTCGACAGTGCCTTGTACCAGGGCATGATCTCGGGGGGATGGGGACGCGCCGTCATACCTCGCAGTGTGTGCGGCAGATTGGTCTCCAGCCACTCGCGCGCTTCGGCACGGAAGTCCGCGTCTGCGGGACTGTCTTTTCGAAACATCGTTTCATTTTCTCCGCATAGCGGCTTCGCTTCGTCGTCTGGAAAGGGCGCCGGCGTTCCGCGAGTGGAAAGCCGACGTTCCGCATGTCCGTACGCCATCTCAGTTGACTACAAAGCCCATGGCAGCACAATCTGCTCTGAAACGACCAAGAGACGTCATTCGGGAGAACGCAGATGAGAGCCGCGGGAATCGCATTCGCGCTGGGTATCCTGGCGTCAGCGCTACCAGCCGCCGCCCAGGATGACAGCGCCACCTATCCTAGCCGGCAGATCACGCTCATCACGGTCACAGCACCGGGTGCAGCCCTCGACGCGGTCGCCCGCACCATAGGTGCGGGGCTGCAGGAGCAGATGGGCCAGCCGGTCGTGGTAATCAATCGCGTCGGCGCAGGCGGCAACATCGGCGTCGGCGAACTCGCGCGCTCCAAGCCCGACGGCTACACCATCGGCATGGTCACAGGCGGCACGCATGGCGTGAACCCCAGCTTCAATCCCAGCACGCAGTTCGACGCCATCAAGGATTTCCAGCCGATCACCTTGGCGGCTGAACTCAACTGCATCCTCAACGTGCGCGAGGACTTCCCCGCCAAAACGCTGCAGGAACTGATCGGCTGGGCGAAGGCCAATCCGGGCAAGCTGTCATACGGGTCGGCCGGCGTCGGCACGGGCCTGCACATGACGGGCGAACTCGCCAAGATGAAGACCGGGCTCGATATGGTGCACGTCCCCTATCCGGGCGTCGCGAAGTCGCTCCCGGATCTGCTCGGCGGGCAGTTACAGGTGCTGATGGCGAACCCGGCCGACGTGGGCAACCTCATTCGCGACGGACGCTTGCGCGGCCTCGCCGTGGCGTCCAAGGTGCGCGAGCCCACTTTACCCGACATTCCCACCTTCACCGAGCTGGGCTTTCCCGACGTCCTCGGCACGACCTGGTTCGGCGTGGCCGCACCAGCGGGCCTGCCCGCGCCGATCCTCGACCGGCTGCATCGGGAGATCCACATCCTGATGAAGAAGACCCAGACGAAGGATCGCCTGGACAAGCTCGGGATGAACATCCTGCTCAATCAACCCGACGAATTCCTCGCCCTCATCAAGAGCGAGATCGCGAAGTGGGCGCCGATCGTCGCGGCGGCGAAGGCGTCGCAGCCCAAGTAGTTCGAGCGAGCATTCCACGTAGGGGCGACCCCATTCGCGCAAAGCGCGAGCCGGGGGCGACCCGACTTCCATGGAATGCCGGGAAAAACATCGGGTCGCGCCAAATGGCCTTGACCCGACCTACGGCGCCGCAACCTGCAGATGACGCGACAGAGCTGCCCCGCGCCACATGAGGTTGACGAGACCGGACTTAACGTCTGACATTCTCGCTCAAGAAAAAAGAACGGAGAGCCGGCAATGACATCCAAGGAAACGCCGCCCAAGTCCCCACCTGCGAGTAGTCAGGGGCCACTCATCCTGAGCGAGAGACAGGGCAGCGCGCAAGTCATCACACTGAACCGGCCCGACAAGCTCAATGCGATCAACGAGCAGATGGCCGCCGAGCTGAGCGCCGCGCTCGACGCTGCGGAAGCGGACCGCGACGTCCTCGCCGTCATCCTGCAGGGGAACGAACGCGCCTTCTGTGCGGGTGCGGATCTGTCGGGCTTTTCCGACGCACCGGCCGACCGCTACGACAACTACCGGGCGCGCTACAATTTACGGAAGACGCGCGCGGTCTATCGGCACGTGCACAACTTCACCAAGCCGGTAATCTCGGCGGTCGAAGGCTTCTGCCTCGGCGGCGGTTTGGAACTTGCGCTGTTCGGCGATTTCATCGTCGCAGGCGAGGCCGCGCAATTCGCCTTGCCGGAAGCGCGTCACAGCCTGATCCCAGGCGCCGGCGGTACACAGAACCTGCCGCGGCGCATCGGTCCAGCACTCGCCAAGGAACTGATGTGGACGGCGCGGCGGCTGTCGGCGGCGGACGCCAAGGAGATCCGGCTCGTCAATCACGTCGTGGCAAAGGGCGCCGCACTCGAAAAGGCCAAGTCGATCGTCGGAGAGATGGAAGCGTCGGGACCGCTCGCCATCATGATGATCAAGCAAGCCGTGAACCGCGGGACCGAAATGCCGGTCGCGCTCGGGTTCTATCAGGAATCGGATCTTGCCCAGTTGCTGGCCTTCTCCGAGGACCGCCAAGAGGGCGTGAAGGCGTTCGCGGAAAAGCGGAAGCCGAAGTTCAAGGGACAGTAATTTCCCTCTCCCCGCGCATCAAGAAGCGCCCGGAGAAAGAGAAGAAGAAGAACATCGAGGAGAGAGACATGGCCAAAAAGAACTTCCTGGAAAAGAAAGACGTATGCATCGTCTCTTACGCCGAGACGAAGATCGACCGGACGACGGGCAAGACAGCTTACGAGCTCGCGGCGGAGGTCGCCGAGGAACTGTTCGCCAAGACGAAGATGAAGCCCGCCGATATCGACGGCGTCGGCTTCAGCGTGCCGATCAGCGAGTGCTCGAACCCGTTCTGGTCGAACTATGCGACCGACTATCTCGGTATCTCGCCGACCTGGCTGCAGACGTCGGATCTGGGCGGGGCGTCGTGCATCGCCAATGTCGCGCGCGGCGCGATGGCGCTGCAGAACGACATGTGCGAAACGGTCATGCTGATCGGCGCCGACGCGCCTTCGACGAAGTGGAGCGCAAACTACGGCGCCTATCGCAACGAGTTCTGGGAGCCGACCGGCATCAATGGCCCTCCAGGCGCATTCGGCCTGCTCTATCAGCGCTACATGGCGCAGCACGATCTCGACTTCCGCGGGCTCGGGGCGCTCGCCGTCGCGCAGCGCAACGGCGCGGTTGTGAACGATCTCGCCTACGACAAATTCCGGCAGAAGATCACGATCGACGACTACATCAACTCGCGCCAGATCTCGTCGCCGCTGCGGCTGCTCGACTCCGTCATGTTCTGCGATGGTGGCAACGGCGTCATCATGATGAAGACCGAGCGCGCCAAGAAGCTCGGCTTCAAGAACCTCGTCTATCCGATCTCCTACTCGGAAATGACGAACTTCAAGTGCGCTGATCAGACGCCCGACATCACGCTGTCAGCTCATTCCGTAAGCGGTCCGGACGCCCTGCAACTGGCAGGACTGAAGGCATCTGATATCTCGATGTTCCACCCCTACGACGACTTCCTCATCGCAGTCATGCTGAAGCTCGAGCAGATCGGTTTCTGCAAGCGCGGCGAGGGCTCGCAGTTCCTGCGGGACACGGACCTGTCGCCGACCGGCGCGTTGCCGATCAACACCGGCGGCGGCCAGATCGGCGCGGGCCAGCCGGGCCTCGCCGGCGGCGGTCTCAACCTCGTCGAATGCGTGCGCCAGCTGATGGGCGAGGCCAAGGGCCGTCAGGTGCCCAACCCGAAGAACGGCATGGTGACCGGAATCGGCGTCATCCCCTACGGACGCAATTGGGGCACCGGCAACGTGATGATCCTGTCGAAGTAAGGAAAAAGGCGAATGGTGAGTGGTGACGGGGAAGGTCTTCCCCTTGTGCCCTCCACTTTCTCCCATTCGCCATTGGCCAACCGCCACCCGCCATTTTAAGGAGGAACTCCATGTCCACTCCCGCTCCCAAGCAGGCCGCCAACAAGCCGACGCCGAAGCCGCGTCCGATCCCGAAGCCGACGGCCGGTACGAAGTATTTCTGGGATGCCGCCAAGCGCGGCAAGCTCGCCCTGCAGTATGATCCGGACAGCAAGTCCTACCAGTTCTGGCCGCGCACGATCTCCGTCAAGACCGGCAAGCGCAACCTCGAATGGCGCGACACCAGCGGCAAGGGTCACATCTACTCGTTCACTGTCACCCATGTGCCCGCCACCGGCTTCGACGGCAAGACTCCTTACATCGTCGGCCTGATCGAACTCGACGAGAAGGTGCGCATCATCGGCAACATGCTCAACTGCAAGCCGGAGGACGTGAAGGTCGGCATGCGCGTGAAGGTGATGTTCGAAAAACTCAGCGACGACATCTCTTACTTCGCGTTCGAGCCGGACAAGTGATGCCGGACCAGGGTCAGACCCTGCGGGTCTGACCCTCCAACACCAAGCATTTCTCCAGTCGTCTCTCTCATCGCCCTAAGGGTCAGACCCGCAGGGTCTGACCCTGGACGCGCCCATCATGAAACTCGGTACTCTTCTCTCGTCCAACGCACTGCGCTATCCCGACAAGATCGCCGTATCTTGCGACGGCCACGGGCTGACGTTCAGTCAACTAGAGACGCGCGCCAATCAACTCGCGAATGCGCTGCTGCGTGAGGGCGTGCGCTCGGGGGATCGCGTCATCGTCTATCTCGCCAACGGCATCGAACTGGTCGAGGCGATGGCCGGCATCCTCAAGATGGGTGCGCTGATCGTGCCGCTGTCGACGCGGCTCACAGCCGGCGAAGTGGCGCACATCGTGGGGGATTGCGAGCCCAAGGCCGCCGTTTACAGCGACGATCTCAGACCGCAGGCGGGCGCGGCATTGAAGGCCGCGCCGGGCGCGCTGCGTCTCGTGGTCGGCAATGTCGCCGCGGACGAAAAGCCGTTCACGGCATTTCTCGAGAGCGGCGCGAAGACGGAGCCGCCGCGGTTGTCGTCGCTCAACGACGACCTGCTGATCGGCTACACGTCGGGCACGACAGGCAGGCCCAAAGGCGCGGTCATCACACACTCCAATATCATCCTCGCCAACGGCTTCATGAACGCGCTGGAATGGGAGATCAGCCCGCGCGACGTGATCCTCGCAACCACCGCGATGGCGCATCGCACCGGGCTCGGCCGGCTCGCCAACACGTTCTATCTCGGCTGCACCCTGCTGATGCAGGCCAAGTTCGATGCGGCCGCCGCCGTATCGCTGATCGAAAAGGAGAAGGTCACCATTCTCGGCGGCGTGCCGACCGTCTATCGCATGATGGCGCCGGAACTCGAGAAGCGGCCCGCCGCCGCAAAGTCGTTGCGCCTCATGGTCGCCACCGGCGAGGTGTTCCCCGTGCCGCTCAAGGAGCGCCTGTGGAAGATCCTGCCGCACGTCGGGATCTACAGCTTCCTTGCCCAAACCGAGTCGGGGTTCATCGCCGGGCTCAAGCCGGAAGAGCAGAAAGCGAAGCCCGGCGCGCTCGGACGTCCGATTCCCGGCGTCGAAGTGCGGATCGTGACGCCGGAAGGACAAGACGTGCCAGTCGGCAAACCCGGCGAGATCGTCCTGCGCTGCGGAACGCGCGGCGTCGGTCTCGTCCTACGCGAGTATTTCCGCAATCCGAAAGCAACCGAGGATGCATTCTTCGGCGAATGGTTCCGCACCGGCGATGTCGGCTATTTCGACGACGACGGTTTCCTTTATTTCGCCGACCGCGCCAAGGACATGATCGTTTCCGGCGGCCTCAACATTTATTCCAAGGAAGTCGAGCTGACCCTGCAGGAGCACCCGGCCGTCGAGGAAGCCGCCGTGTTCGGCGTGCCCGATCCCGAGTTCGGCGAGTCGGTCGCGGCTTGCATTCAATTGCGATCGGGCAAATCAACCACGCAGGAAGAACTGATCGAGCACTGCCGGGAGCGCATCGCCAGCTACAAGAAGCCGCGCCACGTCCACTTCATCGCGGAGCTGCCCAAGACCGGCACCGGCAAGATCATCAAGGGCGACTTGAAGAAGAGATTCTCGCCGGCGTAGCGGATCGGAGCCGAACAATGCCGTAGGGCGGGTAACCCCGGCCACTGAGCCGGGGGCAACCTGCCATGGGCAATCGATCGTAGGGCGGGTTGCGCGCAATGCGCTTACCCGCCCTACGTGTCGAGATCGATTTCGCCCCTTCGTGGATGTCACGCGCGCAGGCCGGTCGCGAAGGGACGCCTTACATCGACGTCGGTGCACCCGGCTGCTTCAGAGGGTGCGCGTTGGCGATGCGGGGGTCGGCGAGGCAGCGCTCGACGATGCGCTTGACGGTCGGGTGTTTGTCGATCGAGCCATTGAAGAAGCGCACGCCAGCCGCGTGGCTGACGAGGCAGACGTCAGCGAGGCCGATGCGGTCGCCGTGGCAGAACGCGCCCGTCGCCTTGTCGCGAGCCAGCGTCTGCTCGTAAGCGTCGAGGCCGGCATTCATCCAATGCAGCGCCCACGCGTTCACCTGATCGGGTGTGGCACCGAAGCGGCTCGCGAGATCGCTGCGGACGCGCGGCACGACCAGGGGATGGCTGTCGGCGACCGTGATCTGCGCGAGCGCACGGACCCGCGCACGGCCAGCGGCGTCGGCCGGCATCAACGGCGGATCGGGATAGCGCTCGTCGAGGTACTCCATGATCGGTAGCGACTGATGCAGCGTCGTGCCGTCGTCGTCGATCAGCACCGGGATCGCCCTCATCGGATTGATCGCGGCGAACTCGGGCTTCAATTGCGCGCCGGCATGGAGATCGACCTCGATGCCCTCCGGCGCGAGCCCTTTGAGGTTCAGCGCCATGCGCACGCGGAAGGTGGCAAGCGAACGCCAGTAGGTGAAGATCTTCATCGGGTGCCTCGGCAGAGTGACGTGAAAGAAAGTGGATCACTATTGCAGGACGCCGCCCACCCTCAACCGCTGTCTGCGTCGATCACGTTGTCGCGGCGAGTGGTTTGCGGGGTCAGGGGGCGGACGCGCAGGGCGGTGATGCGGTTGCGGGTCTTGCGCAGGACCTCGAAGCGGAAGCCGTGGAAGTTGAAGGTCTGGCCCGCTTCGGGAATGGTCTGGGCCTCGTGGATCACGACGCCGGCGACAGTGGTCGCCTCCTCGCCGGGGATCTCCCAGTCCATGTGACGGTTCAAGTCGCGGATCGGCGCGGAGCCGTCGACCAGCACCGAGCCGTCCGGCTGCGGACGGATCGCGGCGTCGGGCACGTCGTGCTCGTCGGCGATCTGGCCGACGATCTCCTCGAGGATGTCCTCGAGCGTGAGTAGGCCTTTGACCTCGCCGTACTCGTCGACGACCATCGCCAGCTGCGCCTTGCGCTTCAGGAAGGCGTTGAGCTGCGCTTTGAGGCTCGTCTGCTCGGGCACGAACCATGGCGGCGTCACGAAGCCCATGATGTCGAGCTTGGCGACATCCCAGCCCACTTTCACCAGCGCGCCCAGCATGTCCTTTGTATGAAGGATTCCGACGATGTTCTCGGGCTTGTCTCGCCACACGGGAACGCGGGTGTACTGCGAGCTCACCACCGCCTCGACGATGCGCCCGGGGGGATCGTCGGCGTCCACCATCTCCATCTTGGTGCGGTGGATCATGATGTCGCCGACCTGGAGCTGGCCCAGATCGAGCACACCACCGAGCATGTTGGCGTCGCCCTTGCCGACCGCGCCCTCCCGCTGCGACAACTCGATGGTGCCGCGCAGTTCGTCGTGACGCGCGAGAATGTTGGCGTTGTCGTCCATCTGGCCCGGGGTCAAGCGGAGAATCTGGCGCACGATGAAAGCGATCGTGATCGTGAAGGGCGTCAGCGCCGTTATGATGAGGCGCATCGGCAAAGCCAGCAGCAGCGCTGCACGGTCGGGGCCGGCCATGGCGTACGTCTTGGGCAGCACCGCCGAGAAGATCACGATCAGGATGGTCATGATGGCGGTCGCATAGGCGACGCCGACCTCACCCACCAACGTCACGGCCAGCGAGGCCGCCAGTGCCGACGCCATCACGTCGACGAGCGTATTCCCGAGCAGCACCGTGCCGATCATCTTCTCGGGCTTGTCGAGAAGCCTGTTGACCAGCGCTGCCCGGCGATTGCCGTCCTGCTCCAAGGAGAGCATGCGGGCGCGTGAGGCGGCGGTCAGAGCGGTTTCGGTGCCATTGAAGAAGGCGGAAAGCACCAGAAGTACGAAAATGGCGACGACGTAGATGACGATCTCGGTTGACATGGTCTCATGAGTGGTGGCTCTGCCGGCCAAATTCCGGCAACTCGGTCTCTATAGCATGCATCGGGGGGCGTGGGGGCTGGGGGATGAGACCTACTCAACGGTGGCCGTTAACGGAAGCCGTAGCGCCCCTCCCGGGGCGCTGTCACAGCGTTGCATTGGCCGCATGGCAATGCCGAGTTATCCCCCGGTCGCGCTTTATTTCGGGCCGTACCCATGCTAACGCGCTCCTGAAATCGCAGACGCGTACCGGCCAAATGCCGCCGTCACCCCGTGATTTCAACTTCTGGAGCTACAGCCATGCCCAAGGGCGCCGTTACCGACCTCGATCGGGTGGGGCTGACGTTCGACGACGTTCTGCTGCTTCCCCAAGCCTCCGAGGTCATGCCAGGCCAAGTGGACGTCAGCACGCGGATCACCAAGACCGTCGAGCTCAAGATCCCGAT
>CAMDMH010000036.1 GCA_945901835.1 Devosia equisanguinis
GGCTGCCACTTTTGCCAGCGCGTCGGGATCACGCGCGGCGAGGACGATGTCGCATCCAGCCGCAGCCAACTCCAGCGCGATGCCGCGCCCGATACCGCGATTGCCGCCGGTGACGAGGGCGACGCGTCTGGGAGTGTCGGCTGCCATGCTTGAAAATCCTGCGCGGGAGTGTGCCAGTGCGCCTTTACGGCAGTGGCGGTTGGGCGTGGAGTGTCGCCGAAAGCGCTCTGGGGGCGCAAGGGAGAGGAGACATCGCGATGAGCGTCACCGCTGCCGAACGGCCAGTGACTGGACCAAAACCCGGCAGCCGTGCGGCCATTGGTCCGCTCAATGGCGTGATCGACTGCGATATCCATCCGATTTTCGCTTCAGGGGCGGAGATCCTGCCATTCCTGCCGGAGCGGTGGCGCGAGCATACGAAGATCTTCGGCGGGCTCTACCGGCAAGCGCTCGCCGATACGCTGTCGCATCCGCGGATGTCGCCGGATGTCGCGCGCGCCGATGCGTTTCCACCCAATGGTGGACCGGCAGGCTCCGATCTCGGCTTCATGCGCGAGCAGTTGCTCGACGCCTATGGGTTTGCTTACGGCATGCTGATGCCGTTGGGGCGTGGCCCCGGTAACCAGCGCAATCTCGAGTACGGCGCGGCACTCGCGCATGCGGTCAACGAATGGCAGATCGCAAAGTGGCTGGAGCCCGAGGCACGATTGCGCGGCTCGGTCGTCATAACCCAGGAAGCCCCGGAAGCAGCGCTCGCCGAAATAGAGTTGCGCGCCCCCGACAAGCGTTTCGTGCAGGTGATGCTGCCCCCGCGTTCGATCGAGCCGGTCGGCCGCAAACGCTATTGGCCCATCTACGAGGCGGCCGTCGCTGCGGGCCGACCCATCGCGATGCACATCGGCGGGATCAACGGGTATCCATCCGCGTTCGGCGGCTATCACTCCTATTACATCGAAGAGCAGCACAACAACGTGAGTGCATGCAGGGCGCGCTGACGAGCCTCGTGATGGAGGGCGTGTTCGAGCGCTTCCCGAAGCTGAAGGTCGTTCTGGTCGAGGGCGGTATCGCGTGGCTGCCGGCACTGAAGTGGCGGCTGGACAAGCATTGGATGCGGTTGAAGGCCGAGGCGCCGCATCTGAAACGTCTGCCGTCGGAATACATCCGCGACCACGTCTACTTCACGACGCAGCCGATCGACGAGCCGCAGGTGGACGCGCATCTCGCCGCTACGTTCGAGGAAGTCGATTGCGAGCGCATCCTGTTTTCCACCGACTATCCGCACTGGGATTTCGATGAGCCGCCATTCGTCCTCTCCAAGCTGAAGCTGCCGAAAGAAAAGCTCGAACGGATATTCTCGGGCAACGCGCGTGAACTCTACGGTTTGCCATGACGGGGAAAGACGAAACTGCAACGAAACCCGCCCGCAGGCGCTTCGTCGTCGCGAAGGCGGCAGAGGTCGCGTCGGGGACTTCGCGATGCGTGGATGCAGGGGGACGAAAGATCGCGCTGTTCAACGTCGGCGGACGTTTCTTCGCTCTCGCCGACAAGTGCCCGCACGAAGCGGGGCCTTTGTCTAAGGGTATGATGGTGGGTCTGTCCCTCGCCGATGTGCCGGGGCACTATCGCTTGGAGCGGCCCGGCGAATTCGTGCGTTGCCCCTGGCACGGCTGGGAATTCGAGATCGCCACGGGGCAGTCGTATTGTGACCCGCACGGCACGCGCGCACGCAGCTACGATGCCAAGGTCGAACCCGGCGCGGCGCTGGCGAAAGGGCCATACGTGGCGGAGACGTTTCCCGTCAAGGTCGAAGAAGACTACGTCGTGATCGAGATCTGACCTGGAGACGCCAGTGCAACCGAGGCTTTCGATCGTGACGCTGGGCGTGGCAGACTTTGCGCGCGCGCGGCGATTCTACGAGACGCTTGGTTTTGCCGCGTCGTCGACGAGCAACGCAAACGTGACGTTCTTCCATGCGGGCGGTGTCGTACTCGCGTTGTTCGGCCGTGCAGCATTGGCGGAAGATGCGCACGTACCAGACAGCGCGTCCGGCTTTTCGGGCTTTTCCCTGGCGCATAATTGCAGGAGCGAGGCATAAGTCGATGCCGTCATCGCGGAAGCTATCGCTGCCGGTGGGCGCCTCGTGAAGCCGGCGCAGCGGGTTTTCTGGGGCGGCTACTCCGGCTACTTCGCAGATCCTGACGGGCACCTATGGGAGGTGGCGCACAATCCGTTCTTCGCCTTCGACGATGCCGGCCGTCTCGTTCTTCCGCCGCCAGAAACAAACGGCGGGTAGCCGGTTCAGAAGTGGTCCCAGCCGGACATGCCGAAGTCCATGTCCGACCCATCGCGGCCCTGCAAGCGGACCGCGGTGCCCGTGGTGAACCTGCCGATGTCCGTGACGGCTATGCTCGCCGCGCGCGCATCGGCCGTGAATTGTGGGATGCTATCGGGTGGAATTGCAGTGAGTATCTCGTAGTCGTCGCCGGCGAAGAGTGAGGCTTGTGCCGCGCTGGGCACTGCGTCGCGAACGGCTATGAATGCTTGCGAAAGCGGCAGTGCCGTATCGTCGACCGAAGCGCCTACGCCGCTTGCGCGGCACATGCGGCCGAGGTCTTTCATCAATCCGTCCGAGATATCCATGCTGGCCCGGGCGTGACGCAGCAAGGCATCACGCAAGGCGAGGCGCGGGGATGGTCTGAGATAGCGGCGGCGCAGCCAATCGGCCTGTTGGTCACTCAGTTTCCATTCCGCATGGCGCGAAGGATCAAGGAGAACACGCAGGCCCAAGCCGGAGTCGCCCAGCGTGCCCGAGACGAAGATATGGTCACCGGCCCGCGCGGTGGCTCGACGAACCATACGGCCGAGCGGCACCTCTCCGATCACGGCAGGGGTGATCGAGATCGGGCCGGGACGCCTGTCCGTGTCGCCGCCCAGAAGATGGATGCCGAACGCCTCCTGCGCGTCGGCCAGACCTTTCGCGAAGCCCGCCATCCAATCACGCGTCGGTGGGGCGGGGAACGCGAGCGACATCAGATAGCCGACGGGCTTGGCGCCCTTTGCCGCGAGATCGGAGACGTTGACGGCAAGTGCCTTCCAACCGATGTCCTCGGGCGCGTCAGTGGTAAGGAAATGCACCCCTTCCGCGATCGCGTCGGTTTTCAGAACGAACTCGCAGCCGGGCGATGGCGCAGCCGTAGCGCAGTCGTCCTTCAACCCGTAGGCTCCCGGTGCGCCAGCCGCGAGTGGCGCGAGGAAACCCTGAATGATGGCTTCCTCGGACTGGAGTATCGGCTCGACGCTCATCGGTTTTCCGCGCGGGTGCGAAAGCTCAGTGTTGCCCGACCGCGGGGATGACGAGGAACAGCGCCATAACGACGGCGACGGGAGCTGCCATCATCACGGCGGGCGCCGCGGTCTCGTCGCGCTTGCTCCAGGCAGCGGCGGCGAACCATATCACCCACAAGGGCACGAGAAGCACCATCCACGCCACGAGCGACATCGTCAATGGAAGGCTGGAGTTGATGGCGCGTATAACGAGCCCACCAACGAGGAGCGCCCAGGCCAGGAGCCCGAAGAGCACCATGGCGACGCAGGATACCTGCGTCACGCGACAAGGAGCACGCGACATACTCATACACTCCGATGCCGCATCAGATTTTCACGCCCGCCGGGGACGACACTGACCGGGATTGGACGGAGAGTCCAGTCGATCGTCTGGGGGAGGAGCCGCCGCGCTATGGCGCGGGCTTGAACTCGTCGGGACGCAAACGCCGCGCGAGTTTGTCCAGAACGCCGTTCACGACCTTCGGCTCGTCGCCGTCGAAGAACGCGCGTGCGATCTCGATGTACTCGTTGATCACGACGCGGCCCGGGACTTCCTTGCGCTCCTGCAGTTCGAACACGGCCGCGCGCAGGATCGCGCGCAGCGTCGAGTCGACCCGCGCCAGCCGCCACCCCGCGGCGAGTTGATTGTCGATCAACGGATCGATGTCGCGCTGGATGCGGACGACGCCGCGCAGCAACTCGGCGAGAAACGTCGCATCGGGCTCGGTGGTCTCGATGTCTTCGCCTTGTTCGTCCGAGATCGCCGTGTCTCGAAGCGGTGTAGCCGTGAGATCGCGGATCACGTCGTTGATCCCGGTCGATGCCATATCCATCTGATAGAGGCCTTGCACGGCAGCAAGACGAGCCGCGCTTCGTTCGTTCTGCGTAGCCTTTTTACCGGCGGCACTCATGCGCCCTGTCCCTGGAACTGGTGCACGAGATCGATGAGTCGAAGGCAGGCCCGCGCGGCGTCTCCCCCCTTACCGGCGCGGCCGCCCTTGGCACGCTCCATCGCCTGCTTGTCGTTCTCGACGGTCAGGATGCCGTTGCCGACGGGGACGCAATGGGTCGTAGCAACATCCATCAGCCAGTGGTTCGCGTTGTTGCTGACGATTTCGAAATGATAGGTCTCTCCGCGGATGACACAGCCCAGCGCAATGGCGCCGGCATAGCGCGAGGCCGGTGCGCCCGCCGGGATCAAGCCAGACTTGACGGCGCTGGCGAGAACGGTCGGGATTTCGAGCGCGCCGGGAACGACGACACGCTCCCATGTCGCGCCTTGCGCCTCGAGTTCCTCGATCGCGCCCTTGACGAGTTCGTCGGCGATCTTCTCGTTGAAGCGCGCTTCGATGATGAGGATGCGGCACTTGTGACGTGCGGATGGCGGGTTTGCCCCTTGGGGAGGCAGTGTGAGCGTGCGTGGCGCGCGTCCGGCCATGATCGATACTCGCTTGGCTATAGTCGCAGTAGAGGATGGAGAGCACAGTCGGAGTACGGGTCTTGCTCCGTCGCTGCCGTCATGGCGACGTTCGTATCAGCTTCGGAACTCGAGCAGCCGCGCCATATAGCGCGCGAACTGGTCGATCTCGAGGTTGATGTGCTCGCCGGGCTTTTTCGCCCCCCACGTCGTCATCGTCAAGGTGTGGGGGATGATGTTGATGCCGAAACGCGTCCCCGACACCTCGTTCACGGTGAGCGGGGTGCCATCGAGGGCTACCGACCCCTTGGGGGCGATATACATCGCGAGGTGCTCGGGAGCCTCGAACGTGAACCGGAAACTTTCACCATCGGCTCGGATCTCGACGATGCGGGCGAGGCCATCGACGTGGCCCGATACGATATGGCCACCGAGTTCGTCGCCGGCCCGCAGCGCGCGCTCCAGATTGATGCGCCGGCCCGGCTTCCAGTCACCCAGAGTGGTCTTCGAAAGGGTCTCGTTGGACACGTCGACGGTGAAAAGAGCGCCCGCCGTGTGCGGCTCGACCGTCGTGACGGTCAGGCATACGCCGTCACAGGCGATCGATGCGCCCAGCGCGATCGAGGCTGCGTCGTAGGCCGAGCGGATCGCGAATTGTCCGCCCTTGCGGTCCGCGACCTCGGCGATGTCCGAGATGATGCCGGTGAACATGGAACTCTCCTTGCCTCGGCGTGAGGGCTCATTGACGATGGAAGAGATACAACCCGTCGGTGCCGACGTGACGGCTTTCGACGAGAGCGAACGTGTGGGCGGGCGAGAGCGCTGCCAGATCGACCCGCGCTCCATGAATGCCGGATGCAACGTCGCCCCGCAGGGCACGATAGCAGAGAACTTCGTCCAAGAAGCCGGCGGAAGCAAACGCTCGCCACAGCGTCGGCCCTCCCTCGACGAGGAGGCGCGTGATGCCTTCTGCGACGAGGGCCTCGCACACAGCTGGCAGCCAAGGGCGCCCCTCCATCGAAGCGACGGGGAGGATCTTGCAACCGGCTTCGACGTAGGGCGTGAGTGTCCCGGCGTCGATGCTCGACGGGACGGCGATCCACACGGGTGTCCCGCGCGCTGACGTGACGAGCTTCGAGTTCAAAGGCGGCAGTCGCCTGGAGGCGACGATCACGCGCACAGGCGAGCGTTCGGCCATGCCAGGGAGACGGCAGGTCAGTTCGGGATCGTCGTCCCGGACGGTCCCGCTGCCGACCAGGATCGCATCGGCCTTGGCGCGCAGCAGATGGCCGTGCGCACGTGCTTCGGGGCCGGTGACCCAGACGGGTTTGCCGGCCTCACCGCGGGGGACCGTTCCATCCGCGCCAAGAGCCATCTTGATCTGGATGTGCGGGCGGCGTTGCGTGACCCGGAGGATATGTCCGTGGGTGATCCAGTGGGCCTGCTCGGCCAGAACACCGCGCTTCACCTCGAGGCCAGCCGCGCGCAGCATTCGAATACCCCGGCCGGATACGCGGGGATCGGGATCGAGTATGGCGACGACGGCCCGTTTCAGACCGGCCTCGATGATGCCTTCGGCGCACGGCGGCGTCTTGCCGTAGTGCGAGCAGGGCTCCAGCGTCACGTGGATGGTTGCGCCGCGCGTGCGCTCGCCGGCTCGCGCGATGGCTTGGGTTTCGGCGTGAGGGCGTCCACCCGGTTGCGTCCAACCGCGTGAAATCACTTCGCCCGTGCTCTCGTCCACGATCACCGCGCCGACACTCGGATTGGGCGCGGTCCGACCGAGCCCGCGCGCGGCCATCGCAAGCGCGATCGCCATCATGCGGGTGTCGAAGTCGGTGTGGACGTGGGCTTCGGACATGGATCCTGGTCGGGGCCTGCGGTGAGCTAGCACAATACCGCAGATTGGGCAGGGTAGATCACTGCGCCGCAGGGAGGGTTAGCCGCTCAATTCTTTTCCGGGATGGCGGGAGGCGTGCCCGCATCTTTTACGTCCTTGGCGATCTCGGTGAGCACATCCTGGAAATCACCGGCTTCGCGGAAGTCGCGGTAGACCGACGCGAACCGGACGTAGGCGACGGCGTCGAGGCCCTTCAGCGCTTCCATCACCATGCCACCGATAGCCGAGGACGCGATCTCGCTTTCGCCGGAACTTTCGAGTTGACGCACGATGCCCGTCACCATCCGCTCCACCCGGTCTTCGGGCACTGGGCGTTTGCGGAGCGCGACGGCGATCGACGCGTAGAGCTTGTCGCGGTCGAACGGCACCTTGCGGCCGCCGCGCTTGACGATCGTCAATTCGCGCAGTTGCACGCGCTCGAATGTTGTGAAGCGTCCGCCGCAATCGGGGCAGACACGCCGGCGACGGATCGCAGCGTTCTCCTCCGTCGGCCGGCTGTCCTTGACCTGGGTATCGTCGCGTCCGCAGAACGGGCAGCGCATGGGGTGGGCTCCGTTCGATGCGGTATCAGACCTTGCGGGTCTGACACCAATTAAGCGCCCTGGCACGTTTTGGTGGGCGCCGTCGTGTAAATCGGTCGGTGGGGCGTGGTTTCAGACCCAGGGGGGTCTGACACCTAATAAATCGGGAACCGCCGGCATAGCGCGGTCGCTTCGGCCTTGATCCTGGCCTCGACGGCGCCGTTGCCGGCTTCGCCGTTCTTCGCCAGACCGTCGAGCACCTCTGAAATCATGCGGCCGACCTCGCGGAATTCGGCTACGCCAAAGCCGCGCGTGGTGCCCGCGGGTGCGCCGAGACGGACACCCGACGTCACCATCGGTTTTTCAGGATCGAACGGGATGCCGTTCTTGTTGCACGTGATGTGTGCTCGTCCCATCGCCTTTTCGGAGATGTTGCCGGTAAGCTTCTTCGGGCGCAGGTCGAGCAGGATGAGATGGGTGTCCGTGCCACCCGAGACGAGATCGAAGCCCGAGGCCTTCAGCACCTCGCCCATCGCCTTGCAGTTGTCGATGATCGACTGGGCGTAGGTCTTGAACGACGGCTGCAGCGCTTCGTGGAAGGCGACGGCCTTGGCGGCGACCACATGCATCAGCGGGCCACCCTGGATGCCGGGGAAGATCGCCGAGTTGATCTTCTTGGCGATGTCCTCGTCGTTGGTCAGGATCAAGCCACCGCGGGGGCCGCGCAGGGTCTTGTGCGTCGTCGTCGTAACGACGTGGGCATGCGGGAACGGCGAGGGATGGGCACCACCCGCGACGAGCCCCGCAAAGTGCGCCATGTCGACCCATAGGTGCGCGCCGACCTCGTCCGCGATCTTGCGGAACGCTGCGAAATCGATCTGCCGGGGATAGGCGGAACCACCGGCGATGATGAGGCGCGGCTTGTGCTCGCGGGCGAGCTTGGTGACCTCGTCCATATCGATGCGGTGATGCTCGCGGCGTACGCCATAGGCGACGGCCTTGAACCACTTGCCGGACTGGTTGACCGAAGCGCCGTGCGTGAGATGGCCGCCGGCTGCGAGCGACATGCCCAGGATCGTATCGCCAGGCTTGGCCAGCGCCATGTAGACGCCCTGGTTCGCCTGGCTGCCGGACGACGGCTGCACATTGGCGAAACCGCAGCCGAACAGTTTCTTTGCGCGCTCGATCGCAAGGTTCTCGGCGATGTCGACATACTGGCAGCCGCCATAATAGCGCCGGCCGGGATAGCCCTCGGCGTACTTGTTGGTGAGGCAGGAGCCGGTTGCCTCGAGCACGGCGCGCGAGACGATGTTCTCCGAAGCGATCAGCTCGATCTCATCGCGTTGACGGGTCAGTTCCAGGCCGACGGAATTGGCCAATTCGGGATCGACCTCGGCAAGCGAACGGGAGAACAGATCTGATATCGCGGACATGAAGTGGCTCCGGCTTTGGGCCGCCGGCCGGGACGGGCGGGCGTGAGGATAAATCACGCAGTCGATACGACGGGGCAGCGAGGGTTGGCGGGCCTTACCATGCGTCGGCAGAGCCAACAAGGCTCGCGCCGTCGCAGGGAAGTGATACGATGCGGCTTGGGATTTGGCCCATGCGTGGGCAGGCCCGCGAAATGACATGCGACACGCGTGAGGAGAAGAGGCCAGCCATGACGAGGGGAGCACGCATGTCGTGGCGCGGGGCAGCAACACGGCTCTATTCCTTCGTGGCGCTCGTGTTGGCTATGGCAACAATGGCCGTCTGGGCGTTCGACGCTCGTGCGCAGGGATATCCTTCACGCGTGGTGACTGTCATCTTACCGGTGGGGCCTGGCGGAGCGCCAGATCTCTTCGCCCGCATCCTCAGCGAGCACCTGCAACTCAAGCTGGGCCATCCCTTCGTAGTCGAGAACCGGCCTGGCGCTGGCGGCAATCTCGCGATGCAGGCCGTGGTGCGGGCGGCGGCAGATGGGCACACGCTGCTGTTGATGACGACGCCCCATGCAATCAATGCGACGCTGTTTCCGATGCTCGACGCGAACCTCGTGCGCGACATCGCGCCGGTGACGGGGCTGGTAGGCGACAACTTCGTGCTGGTCGTCACGCCGTCCTGGCCCGTCAAGACGCTGGCCGAGCTGCTCGCCTATGCGCGCGCCAATCCGGGCAGCATCAACATGGCATCGAGCGGGGCGGGCAATCTGAGCCACCTGTCCGGCGAGATGTTCAAGATGAAGGCCGGAATCGACATGGTTCATGTCCCCTACCGGAGCACGCCGGCAGCGCTCGCCGACGTGATGAGCGGCAACGTGCACCTCATGTTCGACGCAGTACCTTCTGCGCGGCCGAATATCGGGGGCGGCAAACTCCGGGCGCTGGGCGTTTCGGGAACCGGTCCGCATCCCCAACTTCCCGGTGTCCCGGCGATCGCGGGAGTGGTGCCGGGGTACGAAGTGACGGGCTGGATGGGTATCGGCGCACCGCGGGCGACAACGCAACCGGTCGTCGAAAAGCTGAGCCACGAGATCTCAAAGGCGTTAGCCGATCCGAGCGTCAAGTCGCGACTGACCGAACTCGGCAGTAACAAGCTCGAGCTTTCCGCCGCCGAGTTCGGCAATCTCATCGCCGCAGACACCGCCAAGTGGGCGGAGGTGATCAAGCACGCTGGGTTGAAGGCGAGGCCTTAACGCGGCACCTCGGTCACCAGATCAACGCGGGAAAGCACGTTGCCGGTTACCAGGTCGACGATTGCGATGGCGGAGCCGACCGGGCTTTCGTAATGGACGGCGAGGCGGTCGCCGGACATGGAGATGTGCTTGACGTGGGCCTGTGAGGGCAGCGCGAGCTTGGCCGCCGGGGCCAGCCGGGCATTGCTGGTGGTAATCGAGGCTTGCTTCGGACCCTGGTTGGCGAGATAGACGATACGGCCGATCACGGTCAGCACACCCAGAACGATCAGGACGCCCATGCCGATGACCACGTACTTGAGTGCGCGGACACCGGGCCCATCGGGCATCGGCGGTATTTGGGGTTCGCTCATGGGGCGGTGTTTCTCTCATAATCAAGCCGGTCTCGGTCGAGACGGGCAGAAGCGAGGCGTGCGGTGATTGAAGGCAGCGATGTCGTGGTGAGCGGCACCATGCGGATCGAGGCCGGCGAGGCCGACGGCGGAGCCCGTTTGGACCGGTTCATCGCCGGGCGCCTCGCAGGTCTCAGCCGCTCGCGCATCCAGGCGTTGATCCGGGCCGGCCGGGTCAGCGGCGAGGGCGGCACGCTAGTTGACCCGGGGTGCAAGGTCAAACCAGGCCAGGCCGTCGTGGTGGACGTGCCCGAGCCCGCGCCAGCCGAGCCGGCCGGGGAAGACGTCGCGCTCGCCGTCGTCTTCGAGGACAAGCATCTGATCGTCATCGACAAGCCGGCCGGGCTCGTCGTGCACCCGTCTGCCGGCCACGAATCGGGGACGCTCGTCAATGCGCTGATCGGGCACTGCGGCGACAGCCTTTCGGGCATCGGCGGCGTCAAGCGGCCGGGGATCGTGCACCGACTGGACAAGGATACGTCGGGGTTGTTGGTGGTCGCCAAGACCGATCAGGCGCACGCCAGCCTCAGCGAGCAGTTCGCCGCCCACGGGATCGATGGCCGGATGACCCGGCGCTACGTCGCGATCGCCTGGGGAACGCCGCCGCATACGCACGGCCGCATCGACGCTGCCCTCGCCCGGAGCACGAGCAATCGTACGAAAATCGCCGTGACGCGGGCGGAAAGTGGGCGCCATGCCGTCACGCACTACGAAGTCCTCGATGGATACGACGACGCCAAGGGCAAGCCTATGGCCTGCATGATCGCGTGCACGCTGGAAACGGGCCGGACCCATCAGATCCGCGTGCATCTGGCGCATATCGGCAATCCGATCATGGGCGATCCCGTCTACGGCGCCCATTTCGCGGCCAGTGTCAGGCGTCTCTCGGATGAGGCAAAGGCGGCGCTGGATGCTTTGGGCCGGCAGGCGCTGCATGCGGCGCATCTGGGCTTCGAGCACCCCAAGACGGGCAAGCGATTGAGCTTCGACAGCCCGCTCCCGTCTGAAATGGCCCGGTTGGCGAAGGCCCTCGAGGGATAAGGCGCTAACGGGTGCATCGCCCCACGGGAGCAGCGACACGACGGAAAGCGTGGCCTCCAGCCGTTACAACCAGATACAGCTCCGAACCGGGCCTTAACCGCCGCCGCCAAGTTCGGCGCTTCCGACAAACTAACGCGCTCGAAACAATGCTATAATCGACACAGCGTCGTTCATAGGTGATTTCGATTGAACCGG
>CAMDMH010000037.1 GCA_945901835.1 Devosia equisanguinis
AGCCAGGCTTCTGCCTCGCTGCGGATGCGGCCGTAGTGGCGCCAACCGATGCCCATCAATCGCTCGCCCACGTTGCCGCCGGCCGAGACGCCCATCCGAAGGCCGGCTGTCGCGTCCTGACTGACATAACCCCAGTCGGTCCGCATCAACAGCCGGCGTTCCAGTTCGCTGAGGCTGGCGACATCGCGAAGCGTGCCGTCGCGCATTCGATAGCAGACGCTTCCCGTGCTCGGTGCGAGATCACTGGACAACAGCCGCAGCAGCGTCGTCTTCCCCGAGCCCGATTCACCGACGATGGCGACGACCTCGCCCGGGTGGACTTCGAGATCGACACCGGCGCAACCGATCCGCGCCCCGTAGGATCTGGAAAGGCCGCGCGCGACGAGTAACGGCTCTATGGCGGTGCCAGTGCTCACGTCGTCTCTCCGGGTGGAAGTTCTCCCCAGAAGCTCAATCCATGTGCACGGAAGCCCAATCGCTCGTAGAGCGCGTGGGCGCGCGTTCGCTTCATGTTCGATGACAGGACGAGCTTGTAGCACTTCTTGGCCGAAGCCCGCGCCATGGCGTCCCGTACGAGTGCTGTACCGATGCCCTTGCCGTGGTGTGCGGGGGCGACCACGATGTCCTCGACGATGGCCGATTTGGCGCCGAGATGCCCTAGGTTGTCCATGATCAGCAGCGCGAGCGAGCCGACGATGGCGTCATCTTCGATCGCCACCATCAGAGCGTAGTCGGGATAGGCGCACATGCGTGCGAAGATCGTCTCGGCTTCTTCGAGCGCCAGGATCGCGCCATCGTCCATGTCGGGCTGCGCATAGAGCGCCAGAACTCCGGGTAGATCGGCGATGCTTGCCGGCCGAATTGCCATCGAGGTCATGACACATCTCCAACAGATGCCCGAGGTCCGCTTCCATACTGCGTGCCGTGATGGCCCTGTGCTCGCCGTTGCTCGCAGAAATCCGTATCGGAGCAGGCCATCAGTCTTCCGCCTCGATCGTCGAGCACGATCTCGTCCAGATAGACGCCAGCGGCGGCGCAGAGCCCGCAAGGCACGGAGAAGTCCGGGATCTCGAACGGGTGATCCTCGAAATCGAGCGATACGACCGGTGTGTACGGAGGAATGGCATAGATGCGCTTTTCGCGACCGGCGCCGAACAACTGAAGCGCGGGCGAATGGCTCATCTTGGGATTGTCGTGCTTGGGGATCGGCGAGGGATCCATGATATAGCGGCCGTCGACTTCCACGGGGTAGGCGTAGGTCGTGGCGATGTGTGCGTGAGCAGCGATGTCCTCGTAGAGCTTCACGTGCATGAGGCCATACTCGCCGAGCGCATGCATCCGGCGCGTCTCCGTCTCGCGCGGCTCGAGGAAACGCAACGGCTCCGGGATCGGCACCTGATAGACGAGGATCTGGCCCGGCCGCAGAGGCGTCTCGGGGATGCGGTGTCGCGTCTGGATGATCGTCGCTGCCACCGTCGAGGTGGTCGTAGCTACTCCGGCGACCTTGGCGAAGAAGCGCCGGATCGACACTGCATTCGTGGTGTCGTCGGAGCCCTGGTCGATCACCTTCAGCGTGTCGTCGGGGCCGAGCACTGCCGCCGTCACCTGGATGCCGCCCGTGCCCCATCCATAAGGCATCGGCATCTCGCGCGAAGCGAATGGCACCTGATAGCCGGGAATGGCGATCGCCTTGAGGATCGCGCGGCGGATCATCCGCTTTGTCTGCTCGTCGAGGTAGGCGAAGTTGTATTGGGACTCGGCCTTCTTGGCCGCTCTCGGCCCCAGTCCTGAAGCGGTGCTCATTCGGCTGCCTCCCGTGTGCCGTCGCCCGATTCCGGTCGCGTCACCCTGGCCTGCTCTTCGCGCATCTGCCGGACGAGCAGCAACTCGGACTGGAAGTCGACGTAGTGGGGGAGCTTCAAGTGCTCGACGAATCCGGTGGCCTGCACGTTGTCGGAGTGCGAGAGGACGAATTCCTCGTCCTGAGCGGGCGCGCCGGTTTCCTCACCCAACTCGGCGGCGCGAAGCGACCGGTCGACGAGCGCCATCGACATCGCCTTGCGCTCGGACTGGCCGAACACCAGCCCATAGCCGCGCGTAAACTGGGGCGGCTTGGTCGCGGATCCCTGGAATTGATTGATCATCTCACACTCGGTGACCTCGATTTCGCCGAGCGGCACCGCAAATCCAACCTCTTCTGCGAAGATCTCGACCTCGATCGTCCCGAAGCGGATCTCGCCGGCGAACGGGTGCGTGCGGCCGTAGCCGCGCTGGGTCGAATAGCCGAGCGCCAGCAGGAAGCCCTCGTCGCCTCGCGCTAGATTCTGAAGGCGTAGTTCCCGGCCGGCGGGAAAGGTCAACGGATCGCGGGTCAGATCGGGCGGTGATTGGTCCCCGGCACCGGTCGGATTTTCCTCGATCAGCCCTTGCCCTGCGAGCAGGCCCGTGACGCGGGGGGCCGCCGCATCGGTCGCGCCTTCCTGGCGCGGGCGCGCGAGTTCGCCACCTTCGCCGGCAAGAGAGAAATCGATCAGGCGATGGGTATAATCGAACGTCGGCCCGAGAACCTGTCCGCCGGGCAGATCCTTGAACGCGGCGGAAATTCGGCGCCGGACGCTCATCGCATTCGTGTCGATCGGCGCTGCGCCGCCGAGGCGGGCGAGGGTCGTGCGATAGGCACGCACGAGAAAAATCGCCTCGATCAGATCACCGCGGGCCTGCTTGATCGCGATGGCCGCGATCTCGCGATCATAGAGCGATCCCTCGGCCATCACGCGATCGACAGCAAGCGACAGCTGGTTGGCGATTTGCGCCGTCGTAACCTCGGGCACGCCAGGATCACTCCGGCGCTCGGCAGCCAGCAGCGCGTGGGCATTGTCGATGGCCTGCTCGCCACCCTTGACCGCGACGTACATGGGTCAATCCTCCCCCACGATCCGTACCGAGCGCGGTAGCGCAGCTAGGCGCTCGCCACAACACAGGACAAGATCGACACCGCGCGGAAACAGGTCCCGGTTTGCTTTCAACTGCGCGGTGAAATCCGCCGCGAAAGGCTCGGCCGCCAAGCGCGACACTCCGGCGATGCCGGGACCCGACACCCGCCATCCGCGACCCGTCTCGAGGACTTCGACCTCGACGACGACGGTCGTCGAGCGATCGGGAAACTCCGGTGTCCCCAGAGAGAAAGAAGACAATGGCGGCAAGGCTTCCGGTCGCGTCACCAGTGCGAATGTGGCTTCGGCCTGGCGCTCGGCGATCCTGGCGCCGGTGTGGAAGCGGATGTAGGCGGCGACTTCGGGATCAAGACGAAATTCGTCGTCGAGCCAGACGGACGTTTCGAAGTCGCACAAGGTCAGAGCGACCGATGCCATGGCGCAGCCAAGGCGTTGTGGGGGGCCTGCCAGCTGCTTCAGGGTTGCGATCGTACCGGGCTCGGCCATCGCGGACATGATGGCGCGAAACACAGCCTGCGACTGCAGCACTGGATCGCGAAATGCCGGGCCGATATCGGACGAACTGTTCATGTCATTCGCTGCCACGCGACATCGTGAAGAATTCCACGCGCGTAGCGGCCGCTTCTTCTGCTCTGGTCGTGCGAACCTGCTGCTGGCGTGCTTCAAGGGGGTGCACCAGCGCTTCGATGATGCGCGACTTCCACGCGTCGTCCTGTACGAGTGCATCAACGATGGCGGTGCATCTGGCCGCCTCGACCGAACGGCCCAGCCGCCATCCGAATCCGATCGCGCCGCTCTCCAAGCGCACTGCGGCGCGGGCGACCGTAGCCTCGCCGACATTGAATGCCGCGCCGTCGCCGCCGATGCGGCCGCGGAGCATCACGAGCCCCACTTCCGGTTTCCGTAGGTCATTGGCCTGCGGCAGCTCGCCGAGGCTCGATAGCAGGGACGTGATTTCGCCAGGCGTCGCCTTGGCGCAGGCCCGCATCAGGCGCTGCCGCGTCGATTGCATCGCGGGCCCCGTCGTTTCGTAGTGCTCAATCGAGGCGCGAAAACCTTGTGCCATGACGGCGCTGGTAGTCGCTGCCCATGACGCCCGCGTGACAGAATTCCTGGCCGGAATGTGCACAAGCCGTGAAGAAGCGACGGACGGGCGTCGAAGTGTTGTCCGGATGTCATGTCCAGCGGCTAATGGTGCCGCGAACCTGCTCCCGGAGGCCGCATGTCGACTGCCGCAATCGAGCTGACCGCCGTGTCGAAATCGTTCAGCAGGGGCGAGCCCGTCCTGCGCGGCGTGTCGCTGAACATCGCGCGTGGCGAGATGGTGGCGCTGATCGGCGCGTCCGGCTCGGGAAAGTCGACGATGATCCGGTCGATCGCCGGATTGGTCCCGATCGACCAAGGCAACGGTAAGATCGAAATCGGCGGCGCTACGATGCAGTCCAACGGACGCATCGATGGCTCTGCAAAGGTGATCCGGTCGCGCGTCGGCGTCGTCTTCCAGCAGTTCAATCTCGTGCCGCGGCTCTCGGTGCTGACCAACGTCTGTCTCGGTTTGCTCGGTCAGATTCCCGCCGGGCGGGCGACGCTCGGCCGCTTTACGCATGAGGAAAAGCAGCGCGCCATGCACGCGTTGAGCCGAGTCGGGATCGCGGAACACGCGCTCAAGCGCGGTTCGGAACTATCCGGCGGCCAACAGCAGCGCGCCGCCATTGCACGCACGCTCGTCCAGGGCGCCGAAACCATCATCGCCGACGAGCCGATCGCATCGCTCGATCCCAGTTCCGCTCGTCGCGTGATGGACATCCTTTCCGTTCTCAACCGTGAGGACGGCATTACGGTTCTGGTGTCTCTGCATCAGGTCGAGTACGCGCTCAACTTCTGTCCGCGGACGATCGCCCTGCGAAACGGTGCGGTGGTCTACGACGGTCCGTCCAAGGCGCTGACCGTAGAGTTCCTCGCGGAGCTTTACGGCGCCGACAGCGAGCAGCTTTTCCTGCCGGGTCTTGGAGCAGCGGCAAGAGAAGTAGCCGAAGAGGTCCCGGTGCCGCTTCATCACCCGGTCCTGGCTTCGCAATCTGTTCCAGCGCCGTTCGCTTTCGCGGAAGTACGCGCTGCGAACTGACCTTTCCGTCGGCGTAGCTTTGCCGCACCACGCCGGCTTCGTTCACGGCGGCACGAACAGCTCTCACATCTCTGAAAGAGGACTGGAACAATGAAAACGATATCATGGACCTCGGCTGCACTGATCGCCGCTCTCACAGCGTCGACGGTTCCCGCTGCCGCGCAAACGACAGAGCTCAGCTTCGGCATCATCTCCACCGAATCGTCGTCCAACCTGAAGACGATCTGGGAGCCCTTCCTGGCCGACATGGAGAAGCAGGTCGGCCTGAAGGTGCGCGGATTCTTCGCTTCCGACTATGCCGGCGTCATCGAGGGCATGCGCTTCAATAAGGTGCATCTCGCTTGGCTCGGAAACAAGTCGGCGATGGAAGCTGTCGATCGCGCAGGCGGCGACGTTTTCGCGCAGAGCGTCGACAAGGACGGAAGCGTCGGCTACTGGGCCCACCTCATCGTTCACAAGGACAGCCCGTTCCAAAAGCTCGAAGATGTTCTGAAATGCGACAAGTCGCTGGACTTCGGCATCGGCGATCCCAACTCGACCTCGGCATTCCTGGTTCCCACGACGTTCGTGTTCGCCGCGCGGGGTATCGATCCCAAGGCATGCTTCAAGACGGTTCGAGGTGCAAATCACGAGGCGAATGCTCTCGCGGTGGCAAACAAGCTGGTCCACGTTGCAGCGAACAACAACGAAAACCTCGTGCGCCTGAAGAAGACCGCTCCGGACAAGGCGGATGTCATCCGCGTGATCTGGACTTCGCCGCTGATACCTTCCGATCCGATCGTCTGGAAGAAGGATCTCGACACGGCGCTGAAGAACAAGATCGCGAACTTCTTCTTCTCGTACGGCACGAAGGACGAGGCCGAGAAGAAGGTTCTCGCTGGTCTCCAGTGGGCGCCTTTCAAGAAGTCGGACAACAACCAGCTGCTGCCGATCCGGCAGATGGAGCTGAGCCGAGACATCGCCAGGATCCAGAACGATGCCAAGCTCTCGGACGCCGAGAAGTCTACCCAAGTCGGGCCGCTGCAGAAGCGCTTCGACGAAATGACGAAGCAGATCGAGGCACTGAAGCGGTCGTAATTGCCGCCTTTTGACGTCACATGACGGCGCGGACTATGGCCAGTCCGCGCCGTCGCTCGATGAGGATTGTCAGATGTCGATCACGCCAAGCTCGGTCGCGCCGGTAGAGCGAAAACTCGACCTTTCGAGGGTCGAAGTGCCGCGCCCGCCGCTCCTTGCCCGCCTGCGCGGATGGATCATCTGGATCATCATCATTTCTCTCCTGGCATGGAGTTGGGCGCCGGCCGAGATCTACAAGAGTGTCAATCTGATCACCGACTGGCGCAACATGGCGGAGTTCGCCGGTGGTTTCCTGCAGCCGAGTTTCAAGAACGGGCAGACCTATCTTGGTGAAATGATCGAGACCATCCAGATCGCCATCTGGGGAACGGCGCTGGCCGTCTTGGTCGGCACGCCGTTCGCGATCCTGTCGGCTGCAAACGTCTGTCCGCAATGGATCGTCCAGCCGGTCCGTCGCCTGATGGATGCCAGCCGCGCCATCAACGAGATCGTGTTCGCCTTGCTATTCGTCGTAGCTGTAGGGCTCGGACCGTTCGCCGGCGTGATGGCGCTTGCTATCCACAATGTCGGCATCATCGCCAAGCTGTTCTCGGAAGCCGTGGAGGCGTCCGACGCGCGGCCCGTGGAAGGCATCCGCGCAACCGGCGCTTTGCGTGTCCAGGAAGTCGTCTTCGGCATCGTTCCGCAGGTGATGCCGCTGTGGAGTTCGTACACGCTCTACCGGTTCGAGACGAACGTTCGGTCGGCAACCGTTCTAGGCATTGTCGGTGCCGGCGGGATCGGGCATTCGCTCTATGAGAATATCCGCTCGTTCCAGTATGCCGAGACGGCTGCCATCGTGATCATCATCGTTCTCGCCGTGTCGCTGATCGACCTGCTGAGCTCGCAGATCCGCAAGCTGCTGGTTTGACGACGTCGCGGGTATGAGTGCGCGAGTGGGGCTGCAATCGGTAGGGCCCTTTCGATCGAAGCGACGGTGGACCGGATATGCGGACGTCGATCAGAGGGGGCAACGTACTCGTCGAAAAGTCTTTCGAGCGCACGGACCTGTCGTTCGAGCGCTGCGAGGCCGGGGGGATCATCGATGCGCTCGGCGGCAGTGCGCGTTGCGACGTGGTGATAGATGCTTCGGGTCTCCTGGTGTTGCCTGCGATCATCGACATCCACGGTGACGCGTTCGAGCGGCAGATCCAGCCCCGGCCCGGCGTCGGATTCGATCTCGATATCGCGCTCGTGGAGACCGATCGCCAACTCGTCGCGAATGGTATCGCTACGGCGTATCATGGCGTCACATGGTCTTGGGAGCCGGGGCTGCGCGATGCCGCAAATGCACGCGCCATGCTTGCGGCGCTCGAGCGACTGCGGCCGCATCTTGCGGCTGACACGCACTTTCATCTGCGCCACGAAACGTTCAACCTCGACGCCGAGCGCGAGATCATCGAATGGCTAGGCGCCGGGCGCATCGACTGTCTCGCGTTCAACGATCACATGAGCGGTACGATCAAGGACCGCAATCGTCCTGACAAGCTCGCCGTGATGATAAATCGCTCGGGACTGAGTGCCCCGGATTTCACTGCACTCGTCGAGCGCACCTACGAGCGCCGCGGGGAAGTTCCCGCGTCGATCAAGCGTCTTGCAGAGGCGGCGCGTGAGGCCGGCACGCCTATGCTGTCGCATGATGATGCCAATGCCGCGTCGCGAGCATGGTTTCGCGAGATCGGTGTCGCCATCGCGGAGTTTCCGTTGACCGCCGAGGTGGCCGGAGCCGCTTGCGAGCGCGGTGAAGCCACCGTTTTCGGGGCGCCGAACGTCATTCGCGGTGGCAGCCACACCGGTTGTCCCTCGGCTGCGGACATGGTTGCGCGCGGCCACTGCAGCATTCTGGCGTCCGATTATTATTATCCGGCGCTTCTGTTGGCGCCCTTCCGATTGGCAAGGCTCGGGATCGCAAGGCTGGAGGAAGCATGGCGCCTCGTGTCGACAAATCCCGCTGCAGCTCTCGGCTATACCGACCGTGGAGCCATTGCCGCTGGCAAACGGGCCGACATCGTCATCGTCGATGAAACCAGCGGTCCTGTTCCTGCGGTCGTCGCGACAGTCGTGAATGGCCGTATCAGGTATGCGGCAGACGGCAATCGGATCGCATCTGCCGGGTTGCTGTCGGAACTCTCTCCGTAGCTGGTTTGCTTCAGAGCAGGATGTAGCACTCGTCCGGCGTGAGTATCGGCATGTCAAACCGCCGCGCATTTCTTTCGATCCGTCATTCTCGACTGAATTTCGACCTGGCCCGACACCACATCCTGCGGTGTCGGCGCTCCAGCCATATATGGAACGTGCACCGTGTCGACCATCGCTTGTATGTTGAACAACTCGCCTGCGAGATGAGCGGCTGCGCGATGATCGGACGAAGCGAAATCGAGTTCGCAGGGTTGGGGTTTTCTTGGGTACGGACTCTCTGGGGCAGGGACTGGCCGCACCCGATCTGTCCGGTCGCGATGCCCAACGATGGTGACCTCACCGATCATCTCGCAGACAGAATTCCCGACACAGCGGTCCGGCAGCACATCCTCGTCGAAAACCCGGCCAGGCTTTATGGTTTCCGACGTGAAGCAGAAGCAAACAGGTGAAACCGGTAGCCGAGGCTGAAGCCAGACGCGGTTGGCCAATCGAGCAGGTTGTGATGCAAACCTTGCGGCCCGTCGTGTTTTTCCCCGAGAGATTAAGTTAACTGTGTGGTTACATTGCCTCGATGAAGTCGAGAGTATCGGTGGCCGACCGCGGCCGGGCCGGTGGTGTGGACGCGACCTGACAATGGTTGTACCTGTCGCGAGCTTTGGTCACCGGTGGAACGGCGGATGCAGGATCGCAACATAGGCAAGCCTCGCGCGAAGCCGAAGGCCAGGCGGCCTGAGGTTGGAAGCGGGCGGAAGCCGGCTCCGGTCGCCAAGGCTGTCGTGGGGCAGCGCAACCCCGAGCGGACGAGTGCTGCGATTCTCGATGCGGCGGTCAAGGAATTCACCGAGAAGGGATACGGTGGCGCGCGGATCGACGAGATCGCGCGGCGCGCCCGTGCAAACAAGCGCAGCCTCTACTACTATTTCGGCGGCAAGGAAGCTTTGTATCTCGCGGTTCTGGAAGGCGCCTATTTCAACATCCGTACGGCGGAGGGGAGGCTTCAGCTTTCGAGCCGGGATCCCGTGGATGGCATCCGCGAGTTGTGCCGGTTCACGTGGGACTACTACCTCGAGCATCCGGAATTCCTGAGCCTGCTGAATACCGAGAACCTGATGCGCGCGAAGCATCTGAAGCGGTCGGCACGGATCTTCAAACTGCATTCGCCGTTCGTCGAGACGCTGGGCGATCTGCTAGCGCGCGGCGTTGCCAGCAAGCAGTTCCGAAGCGATGCCGATCCGGTAAGGGTCTACATCACGATCGCGTCGGTCGGGTTCTTCTATCTTTCGAACCGCTGGACGCTTTCGACTATCTTTGGCCGGGATCTCGCCCGGAGCGAGGAGACCAGCGCATGGGGCGATCATATGGTCGAAGTCGTGCTGGGCTATCTGCGCCCATAGACGCTGCGTCGTCGGCGGCGCGTGAGCCGTATATTGACAGGCATGCAAGCTCCATCTTATTTGTAACCGTATAGTTACATAATTAGTTCTCAGATGTGAAAGGTCTCGTCATGGCGACCAAGCGACTAGGGCTCATCATGCACGGCATCACCGGCCGGATGGGCTACAATCAGCATCTCGTGCGTTCGATCTGCGCGATCAGGGCGCAGGGTGGAGTTGTGCTATCCAACGGCGATCGTGTGATGCCTGACCCTATCCTGGTCGGGCGGAACAAGGACAAGGTCGCCGAGATCGCCAAGCAGCACGGAATCGAGCGGATGACGACCGATCTCGATGTGGCGCTCGCCAACAAGGACGACACCGTATTCTTCGATGCGGGATCGACGCAGATGCGCACGGCGTTGCTGGGCAAGGCGATCGAGGCGGGCAAGGACATCTATTGCGAGAAGCCGATCGCCGACACGCTCGCCGATGCGATCAAGATCACAAAGCTGGCTCGGAGCCGCGGCATCAAGCATGGGGTCGTGCAGGACAAGCTGTTCCTGCCCGGCTTGCGCAAAATCAAGTTGCTCAATGATGCCGGCTTCTTCGGGCGTATCCTGTCGGTGCGGGGCGAGTTCGGATATTGGGTGTTCGAGGGTGACCTGCAGCCGATTCAGCGTCCGAGCTGGAACTACAAGAAGGCCGAGGGCGGTGGCATCATCCTGGATATGCTGTGCCATTGGCGATACGTGCTCGACAATCTGTTCGGCGAAGTGAAGTCGGTGTCGTGCCTGGGCAAGGTGCACATTCCCGAGCGGATCGACGAGGCAGGCAAGCGCTACCACTCAGATGCAGACGATGCGGCATACGCGACGTTCGAACTCGAAGGTGGCGCCATCGCACACATCAACTCGTCGTGGTGCTCGCGCGTGAAGCGCGACGATCTCGTCACCTTCCAAGTCGACGGGACGCACGGGTCGGCGGTCGCGGGGCTCAGTCGCTGCTACACGCAGCATCGCGTGAATACGCCGCGGCCCGTTTGGAACCCGGACGTGCCGCAGACCATGAAGTTCAACGAGCAGTGGGAAGAAGTTCCCGATACGATGGTCTACGACAACGGTTTCAAGATCCAGTGGGAGGACTTCATCCGGCATGTCGCAGAAGGCGCGCCGTGGAAGTACGACCTGTCGGAAGGCGTGAAGGGGCTGCAGCTCGTCGAGTCCGCATTGAAGAGCTGGGAAGAACGCCGCTGGATCGATCTGGCTCCGGTAAAGGAGGTTTTGGCGTGACCTCGATCAATCTGCCTGTGGCCGGCGGCAAGCTCGAAGCTTACACGACGCAGAATGCGCCGCTGGCCGCGCCGGCTAAGGGGGCTGCCGCGCCTAAGCTCAACCGCATCGCATATGCGGCGGCGCATGTCGTCGCTGATCCGCTGGCGGACAACGATCCGTGGCTCGACACGGCGGTCGATTGGGAGCGGACGATCGCCTTCCGTCACTACCTGTGGGACCTCGGTTTCGGTGTCGCCGAAGCGATGGATACGGCGCAGCGTGGCATGGGGCTCGATTGGCCGGGCGCGAAGGAGCTGATCCGGCGTTCGCTCGAAGCAGCGAGATCGCGTCCCGACTTCAAGACGGGGGGCGCATTGATCGCGTTTGGCGCGGGCACCGAGCAGCTCGACGCTGGCGCCGGCGTCACGGTCGATCAGGTGATCCGCGCCTACGAGGAGCAGATCGAGGCGATCGAG
>CAMDMH010000038.1 GCA_945901835.1 Devosia equisanguinis
TGCCTGCGCGGCCTCGACTGTGCTGCTGACAGGCCCCGGCCGATCCGAGCCCGGAGCGCCTGTCGCTTCTGCGCGCGCACCGGGCCAGGCGGCCCAGATGCCCATGCGCTTCGTGATCGGTCTGGAACGTCACGCCGACTTCCAGGTCGTCACGTATTCCAACCCCGACCGCATCATCGTCGAATTGCCCGACATCAAGATGCAACTGCCGCTCGTCTCGGGCGACAAGCCCGTCGGGCTCATCAAGTCGTTCCGCAATGGACAGACAGCGCCCGGTCAGACACGCGTCGTGATCGAGACGACCGTGCCCGTGGTCGTAGAGAAAGCCGCGATCGAACGCGGCGCCGACAACAAATCACATCGGCTTGTGATCGATATCGCAGCGGCCGCCTCCGTCGGCTCCAAAGCTGCGGCGCCCTCGCCACAAGCCAAATCGATGCGCGCCGGCGCATTCGGCCAAGGCGCGACGGGTGTTCAAGCCCCAGCACCCAAGGCCGCACAACGGCCGGATACGCGCGCGCGGAACGTCTACCGCCCCTTGATCGTTCTCGATCCGGGCCACGGCGGTCACGACAGCGGTGCGCAGAAATTCGGCACCGTCGAGAAGGACGTCGTCCTCGCCTTCTCCAAGGTGCTGCGTGACAAACTCGTGGCATCGGGCCGCTACAGGGTGCTGATGACGCGTGACAACGACAGTTTCGTCGACCTCGACGAGCGCCGTAAGTTCGCCGAGAAGAATAAGGCCGCACTGTTCATCGCGGTGCACGCCGATTACGCGAGCACGAGCGCGCGCGGCGCAACGATATACTCACTGCGCGACTCGGTTGCCGAAAGTCTCAAACGCTCGCAGCGCAGCGCGGTCCGCGAGCGTGTTCTCGCCGGCAATGGGCTGACGCCGATCAAGGCCGAAGCCAACGGCGAAGCCAATCTCGTGAAGGGCTTCCTCGCCGATCTCGCCCAGCGCGAGGTCGACGCCAACAAGGACCGCACGAGCGTGTTCGCGCAAACAGTGATCGAAACGATGGGCAAATCGACCACCCTGCGCGACAATCCCGACAAGACCGCAGCGTTTCGCGTGCTGAAGACCGCCCAAGTGCCGGCCGTGCTGATCGAACTCGCCTACGTCTCCAATCAGCAGGACGCGAGCAACCTCCGGTCGGAGGAATGGCGGCGCAAGGTGACCGACTCGATCATGACCGCGATCGAGAACTACTTCGGCGATCCCAGTACGCGCGTGCCGATGTAGCCATCACACTGCGGCTTGTGCTTTCAGGTGGCGCACAAGGAATGCCTGCGTCCGCTCGACCACGTCGTCGTCGATACCGTGGCCGAGCCCGTCGCACACGTGACAATCGACCGGCACCCCGGCCTTCGCGATCGCCTCGCGCGTGAGATAGAGCGCGCCCACCGGGATCACCTCGTCGTGTGAGCCGTGCATCAGCAGTACCGGCGGCCGGCAGACGATCTCGTCGCGGAGCTTGTCCGCGCCCGCGATCACACCCGACAAGCCCACGATGGCAGCCGGCGCGGTCTTGCGGCGAAGACCGACATGCAGCGCCATCATCGTCCCTTGGCTGAAGCCGACCAGCGCGAGACGATCCGTCGGCAAGCCGAGCCGCTGCAATTCGCTATCGAGAAAGCTGTCGAGCGCCGGAGCGGCCGAGCGGGTGCCGGCGATGTACTCCTCGGGATCGCGGCGGCTCAGTTCGAACCAGCGATAGGCCGGCGGCCCGGGATAGGCCATCTGCTCGACGGCGTTCGGAGCGGCGAACGCCGCGCCGGGTAAAGTCTCTCCCAGGATGTCCGCGAGCGAGATCAGATCCTCGCCGTTGGCGAAATGGCCATGCAGCAGAACCACGAGGCTGTCGGCTTTCCCGCTGTGTGCCGGGCGTCGCGGTCCGTCGAGCATGATCGTCATCGTGCTGTCCTGTCGGTGTCGGGAAGATCGGAGCCCGGAAGACCAGACCCACGGGGTTTCAGACAGGCTCGCCCTGCGACGCCGTCCGCTTCATGTGCGGATAATACGCCCACAACAACCGCGCGGCCACTCCCCGCCACGGCCGCCAGCGCTCAGCCATCGCCAGCAACTCGGCAGCCCTCAGTCTCGCCTCGAGCCCGGCGGCGTGTGCCGCCGCGACCTGCAATGCAAGATCGCCCGCCGCGAACGCATCAGCGCGGCCGAGGCAGAATATGATATAGATGTCGGCGGTCGAAGGGCCGATGCCCTTCACGGCACACAAGGCTTCGTGCACCGCTGCATCGTCGGCGCGGTCGAGTGCGGGAAGATCGACGGCGCCCGTCGCGACTGCCTGCGATACGGCGCGCAATGTCCGGATCTTTGCAGCCGAGAGACCGGCAGAACGCAAGTCTTCGTCGGAAGTGCCGAGCACGGCTTCGGCGGTAAGCGGCGATACCCGCGCCTCCAGCCGTCCCCAGATCGCCGCGGCACTCGCCACAGACAACTGCTGGCCGACGATGATACGGGCGAGACCGTCGAAACCGGCCGGCCGCCGCCGCAAGGGCGGATCACCTGCCACCTCATGGGCGCGACGCATGATCGGACACGCACGTCGCAGTGCCGCGACGCCCGCTTCCACATCGCTGGTGCTGTCGATGAAACCCGAAACTGTATTCGTTCGTAGTCTACGCATCACGCCACCAGAGACTGGCTTCGCCGCCCGAATGGACAATCGAATTCCGCATCCTTGAAGACAATTCCGGCTCGGGCTCGCGCAAACTAACATGCGCCACGCCGCAGCCCCCATCAGGAGGTTCGACCATGCGCCTGCCCCAATCACTCCCGCAAGCCTTCGCCATCGCCGTCTCGTTCGTCGCGGTCGCGGCCAGCTTGCCGCTCGTTGCCGAGCCCGCGCGTCAGGCAGCCCAGGCGGCCATGTATCTCAATGTCAAATAGGGTTTCTCGTTGACCGTCCCGCATGACATCTTCGTCCCCACCGCGACCCGAAACCCCGACGCCGGCGCGCTTTGGGAAAGCCGCGATGGCCGCGCCAGACTTTTGGCGGTCGCAGCCGAGAACGCCTCCGGCGACAGCCTGCAGACCTACCGCCGGTTCCTGCTGAATGACCTCTATAAGAACGCGGTGTTGGACTACGCGCCCGTTCGCGACACCTGGTTCGTTCTTTCCGGCCGGATGGACGACATGATGTTCTACGAGCGCATCACGTTCGCCTGCGACGGTCGCTACATCTACGGCTGGCAACTCCGCTATCCCGCTGCGGAACGCAACGTCTATGACCGCATTGTCGAAGCGGTGCACCGCAGCTACCCCCCCGGAAGGGGCGAGGATGGACGATGTGGACGCAACTGACGACCGGCACGCATTCCGCTTTGCTCCGAGCCCGAACGGTGCCCTGCATCTAGGGCACGCGTTGTCGGCATTGCAGAACGACGCCCTCGCACGAAAGTCAGGCGGGCGTTTGCTGGTGCGGATCGAGGATATCGACACCATGCGCTGTCCGCGTCATCTGGCGATAGCCGCGCTCGGTGATCTCGCATGGCTCGGTCTCGCGTGGGAAGAGCCGGTACGCTACCAATCCGAGCATTTCGCCGACTACAGGGCCGCGGCAGCCAAGCTCGACGCAATGGACCTGCTCTATCCCTGCTTTGCCTCGCGCACTGAAATAGCGGCGGCAGCGCGACCCGGCGAGTTCGATCCGGACGGCGCACCGCTCTATCCCGGCATATGGCTGAATGCATCGGCAGCGCCCATCGAAGAGCGACTCGCCCGCGGTGAGCCGTTCGCGCTGCGCCTCGACATGGCCAAGGCGTTGGCTGCAGCGCAAGCACGCGGCTCTGCGCGATTGACGTTCACGTCGATGAACGAGCAGGGACACATCCAGATCACCGAGGCGCTGCCTCAACGCTGGGGCGACGTGGTACTCGTCCGCAAGGACACGCCGACGAGTTATCACCTCTCGGTCGTGACGGACGATGCGCTGCAAGGCATCACGCATGTCGTGCGCGGCCTCGACCTCCTCGCTGCGACCGATCTCCACCGACTGCTTCAGGTGCTCCTGGACCTGCCCGAGCCGGTCTACCACCACCACCGGCTGTTGACCGACGAGTCCGGCCGCAAGCTCGCCAAGTCCGCGGCCGATACGTCCCTCGCGGAGTTGCGCGCGCAAGGCTGGACGCCTGCAGACATCCGCAGAAAAGTGGAAATGGTATAACTTTCCATGGGTTGCCTGCGCATATCGGTTGATTTCCGGCCACAGTCGGCGATTGCCGTACCGGGAACGCAATTCCGGCTTGATGTGCTAAGGAATTAGCAACTACACTGACGAAACCTTGCAGAGCGTTGTCCGAACGGGAAAAAGTGCTCCCATCCGGACACTCCGGAACTGGTTCGATGCAAGCGAGAGACGCGTGAAGAAGCCGGGTAAGCCGAAACCTAAACGACGTGCGCACAAAGCCGGTGCCGCACACCCTGCCGCGCGTGCTGCGCCAGCGGGCGGCGTGCGCTCGATCGCGCCGAATACCCTGCCATCGAAAACCCTGGCATCCCCACCCCCGGTGGCAAGCCCCTCGACGAAGCCCCCCGAGCGGCGATCGCCACCCTCACACCTGTTGCCGCGACACGGCTCAGCTCGACCGTCTCCACTTCTGGCAGTCCGTAGCTTCGCCGCCGATGATCGTTCGGCATTCGGCCTCTTGCTACTACCGTTCCTGATCGTCGCGGTTTCGCTGACCATGGCGCAGTCCCGCCGTGTGAATCTGCCGCCGCTGCCGGATTTCGCCGCACGCGCGCCGGTCGAACGGATTGCAATTGCGCCGGTTCCGGTTCCTGCGGCGATTCCCGCCCCGGTCGAAAGTACACCACCGCCGATTTCGGCTCGCCCCGCCGTGCCGGCGCCACCGCCGGTCACGTTGGAGGTTCGCCCTCCGCAGGCTCCCATCCCCAACGACGTCGTAGTGCCCGGAGCTTTGGCGGCCTATCCGCCGCCGGTGCCTGTGATCGAGCGCGCCGAGACCGCCCCAACCCCCGCGACGACGGTCGCCAGCCTCGACACGGCCAGGATCTCGCCACCACCCGCAATCCGTATTCCAACGCCGAACGAAGTCGCCGTCCCGGGTCCAGCGCTGGTGTTCCCGCCGCCCATCGCCACAATCGAGCCGCCTGCAGCACCGGCTGTCGCGCCACCGAGCGCCTTTGCAGCGCAGCCCGCAGCACCAGCGAGCGCGGCCCCGACCCCTGCCGCCGACGCGGCGCGCGACACTACCGTCGCCAGCCTCGATCGGGCCAAACCCGAGCCGATGGCGTTACCGGAGCAGCGACCCGAGGCACCCGACCGCGCGACGCCCTTGCCGGCCGACGTCACCTGCTCGCCATCGCCGGAAAAGCTCGCGAGCTTTTCCAATGCCGGACGCCTCGCCCGCGCCCGATTGCAGACGCGACCGATCGGCATCGACAGTGCAACGTTCGGCCGGCGGCTTGCCGCTGCGGCTGTCGCGCAGACCAAGGATCTCGTGATCTACACGGCACGCTATCAACCGATGGCGTATCCGCAGGGAGACGTGATGCCGCTGCACGGCGCCTGCATCGACGTCGTCATTCGCGCCTACCGGACGCTCGGCATCGACCTGCAGGAAGAGATCCAGCGCGGCCGGCCGGCGCGCGGCGACACCAACATCGACCACCGGCGAACCGAGAATTTGCGCCGCTTCCTGGATCGGCAAGGCGCAAGCCTGCCCATCACAAGCTTCCCCGAGAACTACAAGCCCGGCGACATCGTCACCTATCACCGCTCCTTCAGCCGCATTTCGACGTCGCACATCGCCGTAGTCACGGACGTGTTGGCGGCGACTGGCCGGCCGATGATCGTGCACAATCGCGGCTACGGCCCCCAGATCGAGGATGCCCTGTTCGTCGATCGGATCACGGGCCACTACCGCTATCTCGGCCCGCCGGCGCAGGCCGCGGCGAACAAGGGAACACTCCCCGGCAACCACGGCGCGCCGACCGGTGTCACTGTCGAACGAGCGAGCTACCCCGCCGCGACAAACCAGATACGGACTCGCCACGCAGCCGAGCGGCAGGCCCAATAGTCCGCCTTCATTCAGCCGCTGCCGCTGGTCTTTCCGTCGATGCCTGCGCACTCATCGACAATTCGAGCGGCCGCGTAGCCGGCACGCCCTCTTCGAAGCCCTGCGCGACCAACCGGCCTTCGGCCGCATCCGCAACCATCGCAAGCCGCGTCAGATCGTTCAGCACCGGCGGCTTCAACCAAGGGAACGCTGCGTCCAACTCGATGCCGCCCGCCTTCTGCATTGCCTCAAGACGCCTCTCGCTGTCGATGCCGCGCGAATGCGCGCCATGGTCGAGTGCATGCCAATGATTGGTGACGCAGACGGGCCCTTCGATAACGTGCGCCTGCCGTTCCGTGCGCTCGATGATGCAGACATCGTGCGGCGCGATGCCGGCCAGGGCAAACGTCACAGGGGCGGCGACCGGCGTCTCGATCAGCATGCGGCGCGCCTCGCCATAGTCACGCGCAGTCTCCATCACGGTGCGCAACACATGTGCCGCGGGCCTGTCGTTCGAGCGCCAGACCCGCGCTTTGGCCGCCATCCAGTCGAGCGCGAATAAGCCGCCGCCCGCTCGACGCAACGGTGCCTGATTTATCGACGCGGAGAACCGGCCCGGCGCCATCGCCTGCAAAACACCGACGAAACCGGGCCATGTCAGCGTAACAAAATGTCCTGCCTGCCCCGCAACCCGCGCCGCCATCACGTAGCGCCCAAGACCGGGCGTGAACCAATCGAGCGTTCGCGTCAGGCGCGCGCTCCGGCCGTCTGGAGAAGGACCGACGCCGACGGTACAGCCCCACTCGTAGTTGACCGAAAGGAAGTGCCCACCGGGCCGGCCAAGCCGCGCTGCAATCTCGTCGATCTCGGCAAGGCTCGGGTTGGACTGACGCACCAGCCACCGCCGCGAGATCGCATCGAGCCGTTTCAGGAGAGCCACCGGCACGCCCCGCGTCGCCCCGTCGAGGAGCGCATGCGCCACATCGCCGGCCACATCGAGCGTGGCAACAGGGAAATCGGAACCGACGTCCACGACGGGGATAGCCGGCAAGGTGTCGAGGCTCGCCGGAATCGGAGGCGTGGTGTTGCCTTCATGGCCGAGCCGCAGCCGAAGCTGCGTGCCGAGCACAGATCGCGAATGCTTCGTTTCAGCCTGCATGTCGCGCTGCACCTTCGATCGTTCGTCGCCAGGGATAACGACCTAACCTCAAGATATGAACTACGTTCACGCAAAATTGCGGCGCTGGTGTGACGAAACTGCTGAGCGGGCCCGCGAAGGCACGGCGAGCATGGGCCCAGAGTAAACGTATAGTCGCTACCGAGCCGCGCTGAGGATGGCCTTCATCCGTGCCACGACCTCGGGCGGCGCCTTCAAGGTATCGACGATCATTTGCTGCAGGCGTTCGCCTGTGAGGGGAACGCGCTCCGCCTTCGCCCGCTCGATATCCACCTTCATTTCCGGGTCGTCCATGACGGCGTCGAAGGCGCGCCGAAGCGTCGTGACGCGCTCCGCCGGCAGCCCGGGAGGCGCGAGGAAGGACCGGCCGACTTCCGAGCTCGAGACGTAGAACGCCAGCAGCGCCTTATCCTCGGGCGTGCGGCCCAACTCGACCACGGCAGGAACGTTCGGCAGATCCGCGATCCGTTCCAACGTCGACTGCGTGAGGATGTTGATGTGCCCAGCCTTGAGCCAGTCGGATTTTGTGGCCTTGATCGTGCTCCACGACGTCTGCGCGGAGTCGACCTCACCCTTCTCCATCGCCAGCAGCGCGATGGCCGATGCCTGATAGCCGCTGACGATGCGGAAGCGCGAGCCGTAAGTAGCATTAAGCAGCCTGGGAATGCCCTCGGAGGGAGACGCAGGCCCGGTGCCTGCCGTGGGCGTGTCGTGGTGGCGCGTGTCCTCGATCGTTCGCGCTTTCGACGTGTGCCACGACATGATCAGTTCGACCGCGTTCGACGCACGCCCGATCCAGTTGAACTCCGCCGAGCGATACGCGATGCCGGACGACTTCAACGCTTCTTCGACGGCGACCGCTTGCGCGACGATGCCGATGGCCGTGCCATCCTTGGGCGCGACATTGAACAGGAAATTGGCCAGCGTGATGCTGCCCGCGCCCGGCATCGCCTGGGCGACGATCGAGGGATTGCCGGGAATGTGGCGTCCCATGTGCCGCGCCAGCAGACGCGCATAGAGGTCGTATGTGCCGCCGGGACCAAATCCGATGTAGAGATTGATCGTGCGGCCCTTGAAGAACGGCTCGACGGATTGAGCAACCGCGCGCGCCGCGGACAGCGTGGCAGCCGATGCGAGCACGCTCGCCCCAATCGCGATCAGCATTCGTTTCCGCATTTGCGCCCCAACCGTATCCGCCGCGTTTCCAATCAGCTTCCATTAGCTTTCCATACTGGCCGCAAAACTAGACGCGGAATCCGCTTCTGGAAAGCGCAAGCTGCCTGAATTTGTTGCGCCGGAGCGCTTTGTGGCGAGCCTCCGATAACATGCAGGGCTGATTTTCCAGGCTTATCCGTGCTGGCATGGAACCTGCCTTGCTGACCTCATCGGTCCATCTCCTGCAGGACCAGCAACGAGATCCCATCGCTTTACAGATTGTTTCGATCGAGGGGCGCATCCATGATTTCGCAATCCAACGGCATATCTCGTCCACTCTCTCGTCTGCCTTTGCTGGGTATCGCCGCCCTCACCGCTGCTTTCGGCATCACGCCCCACGCCAGCGCCGACGAGGCCTATCCGAGCCGGACGATCACGCTCGTCGTCGCGTTTCCGCCGGGCGGTCCACCCGACGTCGTGGCGCGCATCATCGGCCCGGCGATCGCTCGAGCGCTCGGTAAGCCGGTCGTCGTGGAGAACAGGCCCGGCGCCAGCGCGTCGATAGCGGGCGCTTCGGTGGCGCGCGCCGAACCGGATGGTCACACGTTGCTGTCGGCCGATCTGTCGTTCGTCGTGTCGCCGTATGTCGTGCCGACGATCACTTACGACCCGATGAAGGACTTCAAGCCCGTCGTGCTGATGGCGCGAACCGGCCTGACGATGGTGATCGATCCCAAGACCAGCATCGCGACGCCGCAGGATCTCGTCGCGGCTGCACGCAAGGACCCGTCGTCGATCAAGGCCGCGCACACCGGCATCGGCACGCCGCCGCATCTCGGTTTGATGTCGTTCCTAGGGGCAACCGGCGTTGAGGTTCTCCAAGTTCCCTACAAGGGGGCAGCGATGGCGATCCAGGATATCGTCGCCGGCCATATCACGCTGCTCTGCACCGGACCGAGCACATCCGTCGAACTGACCAAAGCCGGCAAAGTGCGCATGCTCGGCGTCACCGGTTCCAAGCGGCTCGCCGAGTTGCCGGATATGCCGACGTTCGCCGAAAGCGGCATCGACATGGGCGGCATGAAGGACGGCCAGTACTTCGGCATCGCCGCCCCCTCAGCGACACCCGACGCGGTCGTCGGCAAGCTGAATGCCGCCGTCAACAAGGCGCTGGAAGATCCCCATATCCGCGAGCAACTCGAAAAGGTGGCGTTCGAGAGCGTGGGCGGAACCGCGGCGGAGTTCGCATCTATGCTGAAAGCGCAGTCGGCCTATTGGAAGAGCGCGATGGCTGGCGTGACAGCCTCGGCGAAGTAGCTTGCCTAGCTCTACGCAACCAACCGCGAGCCCACACCTACCCCTTGATCTGCTTCCCGCCGCGGCAGTCTTCGGCCATCGCCTGGAAAGCGGCGAACGCTGATTTCGCTGTGTTGGTGTAGGTGTCGGCCTTGCTGTCGAGCCACTTTTCGGTCGCGCCCATCGCCGTTTGGGCGAGACGCACGCGGCCGTCGAGCCAGGGGCCGCCGCCGAAGCCGCCGATGCACGGGATCTTCACCGCCGCCACAACGGCCGCGCCGGCAACTGGGCCGGAGTTCGTGAAATCGAGTGCCACCGCGCCGGCCGCTTCCAGCATCTTGGCTTCCTCGACGAGACGAGCCGCGGCCTCTGCCGTCGCCTGCGCGGCTGACGAGTTCTGGGAGCTGTAAGGTATCCCCCATTTCAGCGCCGTCTGCGGCGTCAGCCCGAACTGCGCGAACACGGGGATGCCCGACTTGGTCAGCGCCTTCACCGCTTCGGGATGATCGGCCGCGCCGTCGAGCTTGATCATGTCCGCGCCGCCCTCCTTGATGATGCGGACGGCAGCCTTCAATGCGCTGTCGACGCCCTCCTGCAACGGGCCGTAGGGCATGTCGCACGAGACGAGCATCCGCGACGTGCCGCGCCGCACCGCCTTGCAGCAGATCAAGATCTCCTCGAGCGTCACCTGCAGCGGGTTGTCGTGGCCCCACAAGTTGACGCCGACGCTGTCGCCAACCGACACGAAGTCGAGGCCAGCGCGATCCGCGATGCGCGTCACCTGCGTATCCCACGCGACGACGCCGATGCTCTTCTTCCCCTCGCGCTTCATCCGTTGCAGCGCGGGGATCGTGACGGCGTCTGACATGCGAGACCTCGATAGAATGGTGTTGGTTCCGGCGGGGGCAGCCCTGCAGGCCTGCCCCCATGGCCGAAAACGAAAGTGTCGACAATAGGCAGCGCCGCCGAGATCGTACAAATCGGGGGCAAACCCGCCGGCTGTGCCCTCGACCCACTCACCAATCAGGCCATGGGCGTCTTCGTTATGCGGCCGGTGCCATCGACATACCAGCGCTCGCTCACGATCGGCTTGCCGGCGAGGCGGGCCTGCATCCAGTCCGCCACCAGCGTCGGCGGGAACGGGCCCAGCGTCGCCGACGGCACGCCGCCGACGGAGTGTCGAGCCCCGTGGTAGACCACGAGTTGGCGCGGCGCCGTCATGGCTTTGAACATCGCGTCAGTGAAGACCATCGGCGACAACTCGTCTTCTTCGCCCGCGATACAGAAATACGGCGACTTGATCTTCTGCGCGTGACCTTCCCACGTCAGGGTCTTGCGGAAGGCATCGAACTTCGCCTAGTCGAGGATATTCGACATGAACATGAAGCGCATCTTGAAGGTCGGCGATGCCTCCTCGAATATCGTGTGGCAACCGGGTTCGAGACAAGTGGCGCTGACGGCCGTGGCTTTGATGCGCGGCTCGTTGGCCGAGGCGATCGTGCCGAAGAACGACCCGAAGCTGTTGCCGGACAAGCCGATGCGATCGGCGTCGATCTCGGGGCGCGCGGAGAGCCAGTCGACACAGGCCTTTCCGGTCCCGGCCCAACCTTCCATCGTCACGTAGATCCCGAGCAGCGGGCTCTCGTACTGACCCGGACCGTCGACCGCGAGGACGGCGATGCCGCGTGACAGAAATCGGTCGCCGTAGAGCGCAACGCCCATCTCTTTGAAGCTGTCCATACCCGGCACGGAGATCACGCACGGGACGCGACC
>CAMDMH010000039.1 GCA_945901835.1 Devosia equisanguinis
CTGGCCACACCAGGCGAGGGCGATCGATGATCGGAGAATAGGGAAAGGGACCATAGGCTCGCGGCTTCATCTCATCGCTCCCGGGAAACTTCGCCGTTCTTTCGGTATTGCAAACTGCGCAGGTGGCGTCAGGCGTGCTCTTCCATGACCGATGCGCGGACGTCGTCTTCTATCAGCTTCCAGATGTGGTCGACGTAGGCGACGAAGTGCGGCGTACGCTTGATGCTGAGGGGGCGGGGGCGTGGCAGATCGATCTCCACCACCTCTTGAATGCGGCCCGGACGGCGCGCGAATACCAGCACACGATCCGAAAGGTAGACAGCTTCGTCGATCTGATGCGTTACGAAAAGAACGGTCTTTCGACCCTCTTCCCAAATACGCATCAACTCGGTCTGCATGATTTCGCGCGTCTGCGCATCGAGGGCGGAAAAGGGCTCGTCCATCAGAAGCAGATCGGGATCGACTGCAAGTGCACGGGCAAGGTTCACTCGCTGCCGCATTCCGCCCGACAATTGTCTTGGGTAGTATTCTTCGAAACCGCCGAGACCCACGAGCTTCAGTAGCCGCGCAATGCGATGATGTTGCTCGGGCCCCTTCTCACCGTTGATCTCAGGACCGATTTCAGTGTTCGACCGTACGGTTCGCCACGGAAGCAAATTGTCCTGCTGGAACACGAATCCACGATCCTTACCGGGGCCCGAGATCTTGCGTTCGTCGAGCCGCGCCTCGCCGGACTCGCTCTGCTCGAGGCCGCCTATGATGCGAAGGAAAGTCGTCTTCCCGCAGCCCGACGGACCGACGATCGAGATGAACTCCCCGCGGCGCACATCTGTACTGACGTCCCGAAGAACTTCGAGATCGCCGAAGTATTTGGTCAGGCCGGAAACGGAAAGCTTGACCGGGGCAAGCTCGGAGGGCGCCATCGTCAGTCTCTCCAAGGAATGAGGCGGCGTTCGAGCCAAGAGAAGGAACTGGTCATGGCGATGCCGGCAAATGCGAGTAATGTCACGCCCGCAAACAGTGCCGGCATGTTGAAGGTCTCGGCAGACTGGCTGATCATCTGGCCCAGACCTGCCCGCGCGCCGAACAGTTCAGCGACAACCACGCCGATCAACCCACGCCCGATTCCGAGCTTGAAGCCGGCGAATATGAAAGGAAGCGCCGAAGGTAGAGACACCTTGAGAAAGATCTGTCGACGATTCGCACCGAAACTACGGACGGTCTCGATCAATTGTGGATTCGTCGTTCGCAGACCGGCTTCCGTATTTATCACCACGGGAAAGATAACGAGAAGAGCGACCACGACGATCTTCGAGAAGATGCCAATGCCAAACCACAGGATGAAAAGCGGCGCCAGCGCTACGGTGGGCGTCGCATAGAGGCCAGCGACCCACGGATCCAGCATCTGCTTTGCGGTCTTCGAGCTGGCCATCAGAAGGCCGAGTGCCACGCCTAGAATGCAGGCGGAGGTATAGCCCCAGAAGAACTCGAGCGCGCTCACCCAGGTATGCTTCTGCAGTTCACCGGTGGCAGCGAGTTCCACGAAGGCGACCGCCACCTGAGATGGTGCCGCCAGAAACAGCTTGTTTCCGATCAGAACTCGGCTGATCAATTCCCATATCGACAGCCCGATGGCGACCGATGCCAAGCCCCATCCGTTGTTCGCCCAGAAGCCGGCCTTCTGCTTCTTGCGATGCGCCGCAGGTATCGCCGCTTTCGCGATGCGCGGATGCGCTTCAGTCGTCATACCATCTCCTTCTCTCAACAACGGCATTGTTGCCCGCGGCACCGCAAGAGAGCAAGCACCTTATCAGCTCGGGCCAATCGCTTCCGCCTGCAGTTTATGCAGAGCGATGCCCAATGATTGGATGTCTGCTCAACCCGATGGCAGGAATTGAATGAAACGGCGTTTCGCCGCGGCAAGGCCTTTTCGCATTCGCCACGATGTGCGAGATTTCGTCGGCCGCGATCCAACACGAGTGCGGTTGCTACCAAGGAGTTTCGTGATGACACCCAGCATTCGCCGCCTTCGAAGCGGCGCGCTCGCAACAGCAATCGCGGCTGCCGGCCTCGCGACTGGCGGCGTCCATGAAGCGAGCGCCCAGACCAAGATCACGACGGGTGTAGTAGCGCACGCCGCGACCCAGTTGTCCCAGTACTGGACGACATCTTCGGGCTGCGCGAAGGACAATGGCATCGAGCTCGACATCGTCACCGCCGGAGGTGGTGGTGCTCAGCAACTAGCGGTCGGCGCACTGAACGTGGCGCAGAGCGGCTTTCCCGACTTCTTCCGCGCGATCGCCCAGGGCGCACCGATGCGCATCTTCATCAACAACAATTCAGTGCCGCCCTACTCGGTGCACGCCAAAGCAGCGCACAAGAAGATCTCTGATCTCAAGGGTAAGACGATCAGCATCGGTGGCGTGAAGGACGTGACGCTCATCTACATGCGGCCATTCCTCGCCTCGGCCGGATTGAAGACGACGGACGTCGACTTCATTTACGCCAAGGCGACGGCCGACCGGTTCACGGCGCTCAACGCGGGCGGTGTCGATGCCGCGATCCTCAATCCGCCAGCTTCGTTTCGCGCTGATCGCCTCGGTTTCTCCAACCTCGGTGAAATCTCCGACTACATCAAGGACTATCCGTTTACGGTGTGGACGATCAACACGGCATGGGCGGAGAAGAACAAGAATGCGGCGGTGGCATTCACTCGCTGCCACCTGAGGGGCATCGACTGGGTCTATAAGCCGGAAAACCGAGCCGAAGCCGTTGCCATGATCATCAAGTTCACCAAGGCCGAGCGTAGCGACGCAGAACAGAGCTACGACTATCTGGTCAAAAAGCTCGCAGCCTTCAGCCGCGACGGCATACTGAGCGAAGCGATGTTCGGTCGCATGAAATCGGGTCTCGTCGAGATGGGTGACGTGCAGGAGCCGGTGCCACCGCTCAGCCGGTTCTTCGATGCGAGCTACATCGAGGCGGCCAAGAACTAGGCTGCGAGTATGCGAAAGGGGGGGGGCAGGCACATGGCGAGCGACACGAGGATGGCAGGCCGAGTCGCCCTCATCACCGGTGGCGGCGGAGAAATCGGTAGCGCTATCGCTGCGCGACTGGCCTCCGCCGGCGCTGCGGTTGCCGTAGGAGATCTCGACCCGGCGAAGGCGGAAGCGACGGCATCCGCCATCCGCGCCGCCGGTGGGAAGTGCTCGGGCTTCGCGCTGGATGTCGGCGAACCCAGCAGCGCGGAGGCAGCTGTCGCGAAAACTGTGGCCGCGTTCGGTTCCCTCACCACCCTCGTCAATGTCGCCGCGGCCGTGACGCCAGACGGCACCGCGGTCACTTTGGCTCTGGACGAGTGGGAGAAGGCGCTGCGGATCAATCTGACCGGTGCATTCATCATGTGCAAGTACGCCATCCCGGAAATGACGAAGGGCAACAATGGCGCGATCGTGAACATTGCATCGCAGCTCGGGCATCTCGTGGCGGCGGGCCGTGCCCCCTACTCGACGAGCAAGGCCGCGCTGATCGCCTTCACGCGCGTTCTCGCGATGGATCACGCCAAGGATGGCATTCGCGCCAACTCGATCTCGCCGGGCTTCATCCTGACAGACCGTTCGAGCAAGCGTAGTGGTGGCAAGGACGCCGCACGGCTGAAGCAAGGCCCCAAGCATCTGCTGAACCGTACTGGTGAGGTCGAGGACATCGCGGCAGGCGCCCTGTATCTGGCATCCGACGAGGCACGCTTCGTGACTGCGACGGATCTGCTCATCGACGGCGGCTATGTCGCATTCAAGGGAACGATCGGGAACGACGGCCGGCCGACGTTCTGACCCACAAGTCCGAGCGCTGAAATCGTGCGAAGGGGCGCAAATGAAATTCGGAATCTGGACGCCGCTGCCGCACACCATAAGGTCCGAACCGCGAATGGACGCTTCGGTGTCGGATTTGAAGCGCGGATACCCGGCCCCCAGAACAGGCGATGATGCTTTCCACTTCGCAGTTGATGTGGTTCGGACGGCAGACGAGCTCGGCTTCCACACGACGCTCATCGCTCAGCGCTACCTCGGGCCAGATCTCGAAGCGTGGACGCTGGCCTCTGCCCTTGCAGCTCTGACGAAGCGGATCGAGGTGATGGTCGCCGTGCATCCGGGAATGATCACGCCGCAGGTAATCGCCAAGATGGGCGCAAGCCTCGACCGCATCAGCGGCGGGCGGTTTGCAATCAATCTCGTCAACGGCTGGTGGCAGGAGGAATTCGAACTCTTCAGCAACGGTAACTGGGCGCAATCGACGGACGATAAATTCGAACGCATGCTCGAGTTTCTGACTGTCATTCGCGGCTTCTGGACGGACGGAGATCTCGACCACGCCGGCCGCTTCTATCGCGCGGACGTTCTTGCTGCGCTGAAAGGTGCGAATTCGCGGGTCGTCGTGCCCGATAGCGGCGATATTTTTGCGCGCGCGGCAGGATCGCGTTCGCCGCCGATCTATGCCGCGAGCCGGTCTCCCGAAGGCAAACGCATCATCGCCGCGTTGTGCGACACATGGTTCGCGGAATACAAACCCGGCTATCGAAACTTCCAGCAGAACGTCGACTTGGTGGCGCGCGATGTCCGCGAGATGAGCGATCTCGCAGCGGCACATGGCCGAAAACTGGGGTTCGGGCTCAATCCGCAGGTGATACTGGCACCGACGATGGACGAAGCGAATGCAATCGCCGATGCGGTTGAGAATCCGGCGAACCGCGATCGCATCTCGAACACCCTGGGCGCAGGGCTCGTCGGCACACCGGAGGTCGTTGCCGAGCGGATTCGCGCGTACGAACGAGCCGGCATCACATGCATGATGCTGCGATTTACGCCGATGCTCGAAGGCCTGCGGGAGTTCGGCCGGAGTGTCATGCCGCTCCTTGCGCGCGCGTGAGCCGAACAAGAAGCGGCTGTGCCAGTGCTTATTTCCAGGCCTTGTCGACATACTTGGTGTCGAAGAAGTTGGTCATGGGCGGCACCGGCGCAGTCAGATCTCCAAGCCAGACGAGGCCCTCGCCCATCGTCTTGAAGACCGATGGACTGACGAGACCGTCCTTGCTGAAAGCAGCGATCTTGGTGAAATAGTCGTAGGTATCGGCGGAATCCTTGGCGTCACTTTTGGCGAATTTGACCAGGATCTTCACCACCTCTTCCTTGTTGGCCGGATCGTAGAGCCAGCGCACCGCCTTGCCGTAGGCCTTCACGAAGCCCAGTACCGCGCGCTCGTTCTTCTGCGCCCACCCCGTGTTCACGGCGTAGACGGTGAAGGGATACCCCTTCAGATAGGGCTCGATATCGCCGAGATTGGTGAAGCCCTGAGTTCCCGCGCGAAACGTGAACGGCGGAAAAAGGATCGCCGCATCGACCCCACCGGCCACGAGTGCCGCAAACCGATCTGGTGTCGCCTTGGCATAAATGAAGTCAACATCTTTCACGGTCAGTCCGGCAGACTGAAGGAAGGCCGACGTGTAGATAGTCGTGATGTCCTTGGCCGCACCGATGCTGATGACCTTCCCCTTCAGCTCCTTGATACTCTTGATCGTCGGTTTCGCGTAGATCGCGTAAGGCGGCGTCCCGATGCCGTTGATGACGATCTTCATCGGCGCTCCCTGATTGGCAGCCCGTATGAAATCTGGAAATCCGCTATAGCCGATGTTCAATGCGCCAGCCGCGAGTTGTTGGGCCGCGCCACCGCCGACGGTCACCATGTCGATATCGACGCCGTTCTCCTTGAACCAGCCGAAGCTCTGGGCCGTGTACTCCGGCCACTGCAATGCGCCGTGACTGACGACGCCGAGTATGATTTTGTCCGCGGCGGCCGCTTGCCTCAGCGGCAGGAACAGACAGGCGACGATCAGGAGAGCGGCTCGAAGCTTACCGAGCGGCAATGTTGGCGTGACGCGCATTTTCCCGTCTCCTCGTGGTTACAGATAACGCAAACCCGAATTGCCTGATGAATGCTCCCCGCTTACGGGATCATGATCGCGCCGCCATTGACGGCGATCGACTGGCCCGTCATGAACCCCGCGGCATCGCTTAGGAGAAAAGCAACCGCGCCGGTGAGATCCTCCGGCTGGCCGATTCGGCCCAGCGGAATGATTCGCTTGCCCAGTGCCTGCAGCTCTTCCAGCGTCGAATCTGCCAGGGGTTGGGCCGTCTCCGTCACGCCAGGAATGATGCAGTTCGCGCGGATGCCGTGGGTCGCCATCTCCAGCGCAAGGGACTTGGTGAACGATACGATGCCCGCCTTTGAGGCCGCATAGTGCGCACCGCGCGGCGTGCCTTGAAGTGCGCGGCCCGAAGCGATATTCACGATGGCGCCGCGTTTGGCAGAGATCATACCGGGACAGACGGCCTGGGCGCAGAACACGGTGCCGAGCAGGTTCACCCCCAGAACCCGTCGCCACATCTCCGGCGTCGATTCCAGAATGCCGGCGCGCGGAAAGATGCCGGCGTTACTGACGAGCCCGTAGATCGAACCGAATGCCTTTTCCGCCGCGCCGAAGGCGGCCTTCACCTGCTCTCGATCCGACACGTCGACGCCGGAATGCACGACATCAACCTTGCCCCTGCAGGCTGCAGCGGTCGCGGCGCATTGCGCGGCATCGATATCCCATAGGGCCAATCGAGCGCCCCGCGCTGCGAGATCCAAAGCGATCGCCTTGCCGATCCCTTGCGCGGCGCCTGTCACGACGACCGCATCGCCGGTTCTCAATCCAGAGTTCGTGCTCACGATGTCTCCATGGCATCAAATTGCAATCAATGGCCGCGCAACGGGTCGATAACCTCGTCCCTGATGTCGCGGACAATCTCGGGGCGGGGAGGAAACTTGAACAAGAACAATTCGACGCCGAGTTCGGCGTAGAGCGACAATTGTCTGCGCACAGCGTCCGGCGGGCCGATGCACCCCGCGCGCATCGCAGGCCCGATATAGCTCGTCATCATGCTGCGATCGCGATCGGAAGCAGCGGCGTGCAAGAGCTTCTCGGCCCGTGCGCGGGCATCATCTGCAGACGCCCCGAAGGCGATGTAGGGATTAAAGGCGAAACGCACTTTTCGGCCATAGCGGGCGGCCCGTGCATTCATATCCGCGATCGTCTCGCGAAGGCTAGCAGCGACCTCTTGCGGCGTGGTCGCGTTCTTATCGAAATCCGGGAACCACCAGTCCGCGATCCGCGCGACCATATCGAGACCGCGGCTACTTCTACTGGCGGTGAATATCTCGATATTCGCGGCTGGCTTGAGCAAAAGCTCGCATCCTTCGACGTCATAATAGCGGCCCCGATGCGAGAACGGTGTCTCACGCCAGATCCCGCGCATGACCTCGACGAACTCTTCGGCGCGGACGTATCGATCAACATTGTCTAGCAAGACGTCACCGCCGAACATGCGGGCCTCGGCTTCGTTCCAGCCCGTGACGAGATTGATCGCGCTACGTCCGGGGACGATGCGATCCAAGGATGCGGCCATCTTCCCAATGAGCGTAGGCTGCCACAGCCCCGGATGAACCGCCGTCAGGGTCTTGACCCGCTTCGTCCATGAACTCACGGCCGATGCCAGGATCCAAGCCTCGAGATCGGGACCGCGGTGCCGTTCGGCAAACAGCACGATGTCGAAACCGGCAGCATCGGCGGCCAGCACAATGCTCTTGGAAAGCGTCATCTGAGGATCGATCGAACCCTCGGGCAGCGGATCGAATGCGCCGACGATCGAACGGGCAATCTCTTCACTTCCAACGGTGACGTGTGGCACCGGCGCGTAGAGCCCGAATTGCATGACGCATCCTCATCGAGTTAGCAACGCCAGTAAAGCCGAGGACGTCCGGCGTTACAAGCGAATGTTCAACCGGGTCATTGTTGCATTTTCGAGCTGCTTGCCCAGATTTGCACCAGTGCCCCGCAGCCTCGAGCCATCGACATGCGGTATTGGATCGCTATCATGCCGTCAGAGCCGCGCCGCGGGTTGGCCTTTTGAAATGGAGTTTCAAATCTATGCTCAAGCTGCCCGGTCACGATCGCTACGACTACGTCCCGATCACCAAGCGAGCGAAGTACGATTGGCCGGATGGGAAGCGACTGGCTTTCTACATCGGGCTCAACATCGAGCACTTCGCGTTCATGGCGGGACGGGGGAATGATCCGTTTCAGGGCGGCGCTGCCATCCAGACCCAGCGCAACTTCGCTTGGCGGGACTATGGTGTGCGTGTCGCTGTGTGGAGCGTCTTCGACATGCTCGACCAGTTGGAGCTGCCGGCAACGATCCTCCTGAACAGCCTCGTGTGCGAGCACTACCCCGACATCATCGAGCGCATCAAGGAACGTGGTGACGACGTGTGTTCACACGGGCGTACGAATGCCGAGACGCTTGCGGGTATGTGGGAGCACGACGAAGCCCGCGTAATCGCCGAAACAACAGAAACGATCGCGAAGCATATGGGCACGCGCTCGACGGGATGGATGGGGCCGAGTGCCGCCGAAACTCGCGTCACGCCCGATCTCATCGCCGAAGCAGGCTATACTCACAATCTCGGTTGGCCGGTCGACGATCAACCTATCTGGATGCGGACGCGTGCTGGTCCACTGCTGTCCGTGCCGTACCCCATGGAGCTCAACGACATGGGTACGAATGTCAATCGCGACCAGAGCGGCCGCGAGTTCGCAGACATGATCGTCGACCAGTTCGACGAGATGATCGAGCAGGCGGAAAATCATCCGCTGGTGATGTCGGTCGCGTTGCATCCGTTCGTGTGCGGTCAACCGTTCCGGCTGCGGGCGCTTCGGCGTGCTCTAGAGCACTGCATGAAGCATCCACGACGCGATCGAGTTTGGTTCACGCGAGCCGTCGACATCGCGGAGCATTGTTTCCACTTGCCCAAGGGGGTCATTCCGGGATCCGCATGAAATGCGCGTCCACCGGGCGGCACCTCTCTCGTCATTCCGTTCGCTGCACTCAGCCAGGAGTTGTTTCATGCCCGCCCTGATTTCGAAGGCCAATCGCCGACCAAAGCGATCTTCGGCATACCTCGTAATGTTCTACGGGCTTCTCGCGATGACCGTGACTGGTCTCGCTCCCCCGTCTCAAGCAGCCGAGAAAGTTCTGTTCGGCATGACCAGCCGCACGGGCTTCAGCGCGGCGCACTACGTGGCGGAGGAAAAGAAGCTCTATGCGGCGGAGAACCTCGACGTGGAGACCTATGCCGTGGGCTCGGCCGCGGGTGTTCTGCAACAGGTCGCGGCCGGTTCGCTCAATATCGCGCAAGCCGCGACCGATCAGATTCTCAGAGCGATGCTGCAAGGCGTTCCGCTGCGCATCGTCGGTGGTGCGGTCGCCATGCCGCCTTTCCGGATGGTCGCCTCCAAAGGGACGAAGAGCTGGAGCGAACTCAAGGGCAAGACGATCACCGTCGGGGGAAAATCCGATGTCACGCTGTATTTCCTGCGCGTGATGGCACGGAAGAACGGTCTTGCCGATGGTGACTACGATCTGATCTACGGCGGGGGCACGCCGAACCGCTTCGCGCAGCTTGCATCCGGCGCCGTCGCCGGGGCAATCCTGACCAATCCGCAAGACTTCATCGCATTGCAGCAGGGCTACGCCGATCTGGGAAGCGTGTCGCACTATGTGCCGGCGTGGGCACAGAACAACTTGATCGTAGATTCCCGGTGGTCGACCAAGAACGCCGAGACCATCACGGCCTTCCTGCGGGCTTGGGTGCGAGCCACGCGGTATTATTATGACCCGGCCAATCGGGCCGAAGTAATACAGATTCTAGCCAAGCACATGAAAGTGGCGCCCGAAGCCGCAACATCGACCTACGATCTCTTCATCAAGGAAGGCGTCATTTCGCCAGATGCGGAACTGCATCAAAAGGGCCTTGCGGCGAACCTAGATGCGTTGGTGACAATGGGTGAGATACCGACGATTCCGAACATAGATGGCTATATCGAACTGTCTTTCCTGAACGCTGCCGTTTCCACACTGAAGAAGTGAGTGTCGCCGTGGACCGTCTCCAGTCTTCCATGATGGCCTGCCCCGGGGGTATGCCGGCTTTCCTCGCCTTGCCCGACGGCGGGGATAAAAGGCCATGCGTAATCGTGATCCACGAGCGGTATGGACTGGTGCGTCACATCTGCGAAATTGCTGAACGATTTGCCCGAGAGGGCTTCGTTGCGATCGCGCCCGATCTGTTTTTCCGGCACCCGGACCCTGATGCTTTGCACCGAGGGGATTCCGGATATGAGATGACCGATCCGGAAGCGCTGACGGGACTGACGGCAGCGGTCGCCGCACTGTCGACAGTTCAATGCGCAGATACCAATCGAGTCGCATCGATGGGCATCTGCCAGACCGGCCGGCACCCGCTCGTGCTTGCAGCCAGCCGGCCGATGTCGGCCGCCCTCGTGTGGTACGGCTCGGCGCAACCACGCGAATGGGCCGTCAATTCGAAGTATCCGCGCGCGCTGGACGACGTGATTGCTGCCGTCGACTGTCCCGTTTTCGGCGTATTCGGCGAGACCGACCATTTGATCTCGATCGACGACGTGCGGAAGTTCCGAGACTGTCTCGAGAGGCACGGCAAATCATTCGACATCAACGTCTATCCGCAGGCACCGCATGGATTTCTCAATGACACGATGCCCGGTCGCTATCGCCCTTCCGAAGCGAATGCAGCCTGGACCCATCAAATCGAGTTCCTGAAGGTGGCATTCGATCTCGATCGAGACCGGTCGCGACACTTTCAACGGTTCGCTGCCGATATCGGCAGCGCCTATGATTTCTCCAAACACGTCCGCTTTGAATAGCCTGTTTGCGTCGTCAGACGTCGCTAACCCGCTCTGCCAGTCCAATCTCCTGTCAATCCCGCGAGTGGCCGAAACATCCGCACTTCAAATGCTCGATGAAGGTCGAATTCTGGTTCGGCCACATGGCTTTATCTGTGGCCGTTGCCGAAGGTGAAACGGACCTTTCTTGGCGCGGCCGCTTGAGCATCTTGCCTCGACGCAGCGAGGTCGGCTTCCTCTGCAGCGCTTCAATTGCTCCCGCGCCGGACGCTTAGACTGCGCGTCCCTCTTGTCTAAAAACCGCGAAAAAGTGAAACTCATCTTGGCGAAACGCGGAGGGTGCGCCGTCGAGCCGGACCGTTCTGCCGGCGGCAATGTTCGAGAGACCCGAAATGAGCACAGCATTCCGCATCGCGACACGTCTGTTCGGTCCGTTATTCGCGGCACTCGCCCTGCCAGCCGCCGCGCAGCCGGCCTATCCGGAACGAAC
>CAMDMH010000040.1 GCA_945901835.1 Devosia equisanguinis
CGGTTCCGTAACGCTGACAGAATTCGATGAAGCTCAGCCCCTTCTGGAACTGCACCTTGTTGCGTGGCATGTCGGCCTCCCGTCCGGCGTCGGAAGACCGCGTAACAAGCGGATGTGGCGGCATAGAGGTCATGACGGGGTAATCAAGAGAGTGCATCAAGAGCGAGCCCAATGTCGCGAAGCGCATCGAAATCCGCGAGCGCATGCAAATTGCAGAGAAAAAATCATACAATCGAGGAATGTCCTTTGCCGCCGCCGGTGTCCTCGCCGCCTTTGCATGGGTTTGCTTCATTCTTATCAATTGGCACGCCATTGGTCGCGCTGCAAACTATTGAACTCGGCTCAGTGCCCGCCAATTGAGCAATGTGAGAGTTCGCTCATCGCATTGGTGATCCCATGTTTACTTCAACTGGGGGCTTCGCTCCATCAAGAAGCCCTGAAAGGGACGCCGATGGCTCGCACCACCGGCGCCCTCATCTTTTTCAAACATTCAACCCTTCGCCGCCCGCGCCTTCAACTCGCGGCGGCGCGCGTGCAGGATCGGCTCCGTATAGCCCGACGGCTGCTCGCGCCCCTTGAACACCAGATCGCACGCCGCCTGGAATGCGATCGACGAATCGAAGTTCGGCGCCATCGGACGGTAAGCCTTGTCGCCGGCGTTCTGCATGTCGACCACTGCCGCCATCCGCTTCATCGTATCCATCACCTGTCCTTGGGTGCAGATGCCGTGACGCAACCAATTCGCGATGTGCTGGCTCGAGATACGCAACGTCGCGCGATCTTCCATCAGCCCGACATTGTTGATGTCGGGCACCTTCGAGCAGCCGACGCCCTGGTCAATCCAGCGCACCACGTACCCCAGAATGCCCTGCGCGTTGTTGTCGAGTTCGCGCGCGACCTCTTCCGGGCTCCAGTTCACGCGATCGGCGAGCGGCACGGTCAGGATGTCGTCCAGATTTGCGCACGGACGCGAGCGCAACTCAATCTGCCGCGCCGCTACGCTCACTTTGTGATAGTGGATCGCGTGCAGCGTCGCAGCCGTCGGCGACGGCACCCACGCGGTATTCGCGCCAGCCATCGGATGGCCGATCTTCTGCTTCAGCATCTCGGCCATCAGGTCGGGCATCGCCCACATTCCCTTGCCGATCTGCGCCCGGCCCGGCAACTGCGCCGCCAGACCGATGTCCACGTTCCAGTCCTCGTAGGCCTTGATCCACGGCGTCGCCCGCATGTCCGCTTTGCGGATCATCGCGCCGGCTTCCATCGAGGTGTGGATCTCGTCGCCCGTGCGATCGAGGAACCCCGTGTTGATGAAACAGATCCGCGACTTCGCCGCGCGGATGCACTCCTTGAGGTTCACGGTCGTCCGCCGCTCCTCGTCCATGATGCCGATCTTCAGCGTGTTCCGCGCAAGCCCCAGCATGTCCTCCGTGCGATCGAACAGATCGTTGGCGAACGCGACTTCCTCCGGCCCGTGCATCTTCGGTTTCACGATATAGACCGAGCCCGTCCGCGAGTTCTTAAGACCCGCCCCCGCCTTCAGATCGTGCATCGCGATCAGCGAGGTGATGGCCGCATCGAGAATGCCTTCCGGCATCTCGTTGCCCGCGCTGTCGAGCACCGCATCGATCGTCATCAGGTGCCCGACGTTGCGGATCAGCATTAGACTGCGACCAGCGAGCGTCAGCGCGTTGCCGTCGGCACCGACGTAGGCGCGATCGGCATTGAGCCGCCGCGTCATCTGCTTGCCGCCCTTCTCGAAGGTGTCGGCGAGCGTACCGTTCATCAGACCGAGCCAGTTGCGATAGGCCTGTACCTTGTCTTCGGCATCCACAGCCGCGATGGAATCCTCGAGATCCTGGATCGTCGTGACCGCCGCTTCCATCAGCACGTCGGCGACACCGGCAGGGTCCGTCTTCCCTATCAGATGCGTGCGATCGATCACGATCTCCGCATGCAAGCCGTTGTGCACCAGCAGTATCGCCGCCGGATTGGCCACCTCGCCGCGATAACCGGCGAAAGCCGCACCGTCCTTGAGGAAACTCTTGGTTCCGCCCTTCATCGCCGTGAAAAGTCGGCCGGTCTCGATCGTGTAGCCGACCACATCGGTGTGGCTTCCCTCGGCGAGCGGCGCGATCTCGTCGAGCAGCGCGCGCGCGAACGCGATAACTTTCGCACCGAGTACCGGATTGTAGGAACCCGCCCGCGTTGCCCCGCCGTCTTCCGGCAGCACATCTGTCCCGTAGAGCGCATCATAGAGCGAGCCCCACCGCGCGTTGGCGGCGTTCAGCGCATACCGCGCATTGGTCACCGGCACCACGAGCTGCGGCCCAGCCATGGCCGCGATCTCCGGGTCGACATTCTTTGTCTCGACCGCGAAATCCGGCCCCGCCGGTACAAGGTAGCCGATCTCGGACAGGTAGGCCTTGTAAGCGGTGAAATCGAGCGGCTTGCCTTTGCGCGCCTGATGCCAATGATCGAGCTTGGCTTGCAAATCGTCCCGCTTGGCGAGCAGCGCCTTGTTCTTCGGCGCGAGATCGCGGACGAGCCCCGCCAACCCCGCCCAGAAAACCTCTGGCTTCACGCCCGTACCTGGCAGCGCCTCGCTCTCGATGAACTCACGCAGCACCTTGGCAACTTTCAAACCGCTGATCTCGATGCGATCGGACATTTGTTCTCTCATGATGTCTTGGATTGCGGCCCCGCGGACCATGCCGGACCAAGGCCCGCGGAACGCGCCCGCGTGCACTGCACAATCGCCCTGATAGACGCCTTGGGCCGAAGTCGCCAGCTGCCCTTAGGCCGCACCGGGCTTGCCCAGAGCGAAGCTAGCCCTTGGCGGTTCTCACCATGCCCCAGCGCACCACGGTCATCTTTTCGAGCGTGCCGAACACCAGCCGCTCGAAGGCATAGCCGATGAAACCGATAACGATCAGCGATGCGATCATCACGTCGGCATTGAGAAACTCCTTGGCGTCAAAGATCACCCAGCCGAGCCCCCAGACGGACGCCGCGAGCATCTCAGCGCCGACGACCGCGATCCACGCTCGCACGAATGCTTGCCACAGCCCCGCGATCACGAACGGAAACGCCCCCGGGAGGATCACTCGCCAGAACATCGAACGCTCGCCAGCCCCCATCGCGCCCGCAGCCCTGAGCCACAGGGGATTGACCGCGCGTACCCCAGACCATGTGTTCAGGATCATCGGAAACAGCGCCGCATAGAGCACGATCACGATCGCGACGGTACCGCCGATGCCGAACCACAGAATGAACACCGGCACCCACGCCAGCGACGGTATCGGCATGAATGCCGTCACCAGCGGCAGGAAGAACTTCTCGACCGGCCGGAAGCGCCCCATAAGAATGCCGAGAGGAACCGCGATCATGATCGCCAGCCCGAAGCCGATCAGCACCCGCCACAATGTACTCGCCGCATGCAAGATCATGCTGCCGTCGGCGAGCATCGCAACCAACGTACTGATGATTTTCGGCAGCGTCGGCAGCAGTGTCGGCGGAAAACTTCCCGACCTGGCTGTCGCCTCGTAAGCGGCAGCCAGAATCGCAAGTCCGGTAACCGCCCGCAGCATCGACATCCAGTTGCGCTGGCTCTCTCCCGTCATCCCGTCACCATGCCCCAGCGCACCACCGTTGCTTGCTCTATGCGCTGGAACACCAGCTTCTCCAGCACCAGCCCGATCACGCCGATCGCGAAAATGCCCGAAAGCATGATGTCGCTAGCCAGGAACTCACGCGCCCCGAAGATCATCCAGCCGAGCCCCCACGGCACCGCCGCCAGCATTTCCACCCCGACGAGAATACGCCACGCCTGCGCAAGCCCGAGCCGCAGCCCTGTCAGGATGTAGGGCAGGGCTCCGGGCAGCACTACGCGCACGAACAAGCTGCCGTCCCCGGCCCCCATCGCCTGCGCCGAACGCACCCAGATCTCCTTGACCGCTTTCACACCGGTCCAAGTATTGAGAACGATAGGAAACGTCGCGACGACAGCGACGAGCAGTATCACCGCGGGATTGCCGAGCCCGAACCACATCAAGAAGATCGGCGCATAGGCGAGCCCAGGGATCGGCGCACCGATCGACACGATCGGCAGCGCCATGTCCTCCACCCAGCGTATCCGCCCCATCAGGATACCGATCGCGACCCCGGCCACGGCTGCGAGTGCAAAACCGACGAACAATCGGACCAGTGTTTCGAGTACATGATGCGGCAAAGCACCCGAAATCGTCAGCCGCCAGAACGCGCCTGCGACCGTTTCGAGAGTGGGGAACAATCGCGCGGGAAACACGCCCATATGCGCGACCAACTCCCACAACCCCAGCACCACGACGAACGGAAACAAAGCTTCGACGAACCGCATGATGAGGCTCGCGCCTTGACGCCGCGACGTCCCACCCCAATCGACCGCAGCCGCCGGCTTCAGCTCGCTCATCCGCCCTCCCGATCGATTCTTACATTCTTCGTCAACCTCGACCGGCGAGCGCCTCCTTTGGAAGCCTCGTCATCCTCGCCGCTGGAGACCACTTTAGGCCGAGTGCGGCGGGGACCCAGCGAAAGGAGCGCCGAAGGCTCCTCACATGGCGTGTCGATTTCTCGATAACCAGCACTCGATAGCCCACTAGTTCGCGCCGATCTTGGAGGGATCGGAACCGACGCGGCCCGATCTGCGATCCGCCTCCGACATGCGCGCCAGCGTGAAATCGTAGTGCACCGCCGGCATGCCCTTCAACGGACAGTTCGGATCGTTCTCCACGACATTGGCGACCAGATCTTCCGACGACGATCCGAACACCACGTCCGTCGCCAGATACTTGCTCGTCGACAGGTAAAGCGCTGTAACGAGTTCGCGATAGTCGGGCGCCGAGATCAGCAGATGAATGTGCGCCGGACGCATGCCGTGTCGCTTCTGAGCTCTGACCAGCGCCCCCACCGGGCCATCCATCGGGATCGAGTAGTCGAGCGGCGGTACGGTCCGGATGAGATAGTTGCCGTTGGCGTCCGTGGTGAAGACGCCCCGGCTGTCCATTGCCCCCGATGCGTCGGCCTGGATATCGTAGAGGCCGTTCTCGTCGGTCTGCCAGATGTCGATGCGGGCATTGGCGATGGGCTTGCCTTTGACGTCGGTCACGCGCCCGTACATCGCGACTTCACCGTTCGATATGTTCTTGCAGATCTGTTCACCCGGCTTGAAGTGTGGTGCGTTCTCGCGAAAGAATGGCCCGAGCAAGCTCGTATCGGTGGCGACCTCCATCGCCGTCGTGTCGTGCATGAGGTTGACCAGCGCCGACAGTCCGGTCGTGTCCGACAGCAGGATGAATTCCTGCCGCTCGGGCGTGCACGTCTTGCCAACCCGCGTCATGAAATCGATCGCGACAAGCCATTCGGCCGGCGTCAGCTTCACGTCCCGCGCGAACTGGTGGAGATGGGTGATGGCTGCTTCCATGATCTCGCGCAGGCGCGGATCGGGCGTCGTCGCCATCTGCTCGAGTGCCGCCTGCGTCACGGTCTCCGGCGTCAGATTGAGCACCTCTGGCTTTCCCGATCCACTGCCCCCCTTCCCGGACGGCCCCTTGACCTCGGCCGTATCACTGGATGTCTGACCGAAAAGCCACTTGAGCATTGGGGGCTCCCTTCCTCGATTTTGGGTAACTTTTCCGGTAAATCTACGCGAAGCCGGCGCGAAAGGGAACCGCAGCCGAGCGCATCTCCAGGAAGGCTGCCCACCACTCCCAATTCGATGCTATTGACCCAGCGCAATTGAGTTTGCCTTCGCAGCGTGCCGTTCTAGTCTGGCCTCCAACGCTCCCCCGATGGAGCGAAATTCCAGGGAGGCTACACCGTGCTTCGCAAATTCAGCCTGAGACGGTGCCGAACTGTCTTACTGTCGACGGCGCTGATGTTTGCATCGTGGGTTCATCCGGCACACGCTCAATCCGACGCTGCCACTGAATATCCTAGCCGTCCCACACGCGTCGTCGTCGGCTTCTCCCCCGGCGGCAGCAACGATCTCATCGGCCGCATGGTCGCAACGAAGCTGTCCGAGCGTCTCGGAAAGCAGTTCGTGGTCGACAACCGCGCGGGCGCCGGCGGCATCGTCGGCAGCGAGATCGTCGCCAATGCCCCAGCAGACGGCTACACGCTGATGGTGATCTCGATCGCCCACACGGCAAATCCGTTCCTCTACAAGCTGAAGTAGGACACGACGAAAGCGTTCGTACCGATAGCGCAGCTCGGGACGGGCCTCAGCATCCTGGCCGTTCATCCGAGCGTGCCCGCCAACAGCGTCAAGGAGTTGTTGGACTACGCGCGCGCCAACCCCGGCAAGCTTCACTTGGCTCACGCCGGCATCGGCAGCTCTCAGCACATGGTCTCTTCGCAGTTGCAGACGCAGGCCGGTATCGACATCGTGCAGGTGCCCTACAAAGGCGGCGGTCCAGCGACCATCGACGTAGTGGCCGGCCATTCACAGATGGCTATCTTCAAGGTCGTCCAAGTCTCGGGGCACATCCGTTCGGGCAAGCTCCGCGCACTTGCCGTCGGCAGCTTACAGCGGCATCCGAGCCTTCCGCATCTGCCGACGATCGCGGAATCCGGCCTGCCCGGCTACGAGGCCGACAACTGGTGGGGAATGGTCGGTCCGGCCGGAATTCCCAAGCCCGTCATCGACAAACTCGCCACGGAAATTGCCGCGATCCAGGACGCCGAGGAATTCAAGCAGACGCTGGCGAAGGAAGGCGCGGATCCGACGAAGCGCGGGCCGGAGGAATTCGGCCGCTTCCTGGCGCGCGAGATGGACAAATGGTCGAAGGTCGTCAAGGACGGCAACATCAAGCTGGACTGAAACCGGTCCTGCCGACGCCGATTGATCTGCCGCCTTGATCGTTCGCCGGTAGAAGCCGATGCTGTGCGCAAATTCGGGATGCCGCATGGGCTGTGCTGGCGGCATGAGCCGCGCATTGAAATCGACAGAAAAGGCAGAACGCCCATGAAACCAGTGATGAACGGCGCCGACGTAATCGCGCAGATCCTGAAGCTCGAGGGCACCGAGTTCCTCGCCTGCTACCCGCGCAATCCCGTCATCGATGCCTGCGCCGAAATCAACATCCGGCCCATCCTCTGCCGGCAGGAGCGCATTGGCGTCGGCATGGCCGATGGCTTCAGCCGCATCCGCCGCGGCAAGCAGAACGGCGTGTTCGCAGCGCAGCAAGGCCCCGGCATCGAAAACGCGTTCGCCGGCGTCGCCCAGGCCTACGCCGAAAACGTCCCGATGCTCGTCATCCCCGCTGGACACGAGCCCAACCGCCAGCATCAACGGCCGACGTTCCGCTCCGCCGAAGTGTTCGCGCCGGTCACCAAGTGGTCGGCCTACGTCTCCGAAGTGGCCGAACTGCCGCACGCGCTGCGCCGCGCCTATCACGCGATGCGCACGGGCAAGCCCGGCCCCGTGCTCCTGGAGATCGCCAACCCCGTATACGATGCCGAATTCAAAGGCGTGCTCGACTATCGCCCCGTTCCCGTGTTGCGTTCCGCACCCGATCCCGCCGCCGTCCGGCCAGCCGCCAAGATGCTGCTCGCCGCACGCCATCCGCTGATCTGGGCCGGTGCCGGCATCCACTACGCCGAAGCCGGCGAGCAACTCGCAACGCTGGCCGAACTGCTCCCCGCGCCGGTCGCCGCCACCAATCCCGGCAAGAGCGCGATTGCTGAAAACCACCCGCTCGCCCTCGGCGCATCGACACGCTCGCGCCCGAAGATGTACGCCACCCAGATGGCCAAGGCCGACGTCATCCTCGCGATCGGCTCGAGCCTCACCAAGACGCCGTTCGGCCCCACCGTACCGAAAGGCAAGACGATCATCCATGCCACCGTCGATGCCATCGACATCAACAAAGACCACCGCTGTGATCTTGGACTTGTCGGCGACGCCGCCCTGATCCTCGAAGCGCTGATCGACGAGATCGACGCCCAGCGCAAGGATGGCAATGCCAAGGCCCTTACCGCCCTCAAGCACGATATCGCAGCAGAAAAGAAGGCCTGGCAGGAAGAATGGGCCAAGCAACTCGACAGCGATGAAACGCCGATCAATCAGTATCGCGTCATCCGCGACATCATGCGGACGGTCGATCGCGACCACGTCATCGCAACGCACGATTCCGGCTCCGTCCGCGAGCAGGTCCTGCCGATCTGGGAGACGACGCGCGCGGGCTCCTACATGGGCTGGGGCAAGTCAACGCAGCTCGGCTACGGCCTCGGCATCATCATGGGCGCCAAGCTCGCCTCTCCCGACAAGCTGTGCATCAACTTCATGGGCGACGCGTCGTTCGGCATGAGCGGCATGGATATCGAAACCGCCGCGCGCAACGACATCGGCATCATGACCGTCGTGTTCAACAACGCCGTCATGGCCTGCGAGCGCCACGTGCTCGAAACATCCACTGCAAAGTACGGCGCGCTGGATATCGGCGGCAACTACGCCAAGGTCGCCGAAGGCCTCAACGTCACCTCACGCCGCGTCGACAAGCCCGCCGACCTCGTCGGCGCCATCAAGGAAGGCATCAAGACCACCGAACGCGGCAAACCCTTCCTCCTCGAAGTCGTCGCCAAGGAAGGCTACGAGTTCTCCAAGTACGAGTATGAGTGAGCGTGCGCAGAGGTGTAGGTTGGGTCAAGGCACCGGCCGCGACCCAACATTTCCCGCTGTGACATGAGAGTTGGGTCGCGCTGCGCTTGACCCAATCTACGAGCACCACCGCCACTCACTTCCCCCAGAGCTGCTTCGTAGCTAACCGCGCACCTTCGGCCATCGCCTCGAACTTCGCCCACATGATCGTCGGATGCACGCGGCGATAGAACGGGCTCTGCGCAAACCCGCAATCCGAGCCCGCGATCACGTTCTCGCGGCCGATCAGATTGGCGAGCCGCACGATCCGGTCCGCCACCAACTCGGGATGCTCGACGACGCTCGACATGTGGCTGATCACGCCGGGGATCAGGATCTTCCCGTCCGGCAGCTTCGCGTCCTTCCATACCTTCCACTCGTGATCGTGACGCGGGTTTGCCCCCTCGATCAGATACGCACCGGCCTTCACCTTCACCAGGAGATCGACGATATCGCGCAGCGGCACGTCGGTCGTGTGCGGACCCGGCCAGCTGCCCCAGCACACGTGATAACGCACGCGATCCTCTGGGATGCCCTCGAGCGCGTGGTTCATCACAGCCACGAGCTTGCCCGCCCACATCTTGTAATCCGCCATCGACGCCGGAGGAACCATCCGGTCGAACGTCACAGCCATGCGCGCATCGTCGAGCTGCACCAGCATGCCCGCATCGACGATCGCCTTGTATTCCTGATGCATCGCCTTGCCGATCGCATCGAGCAGCTCGTCCTCGGTCTTGTAGAACTCGTTCTCGCGATCGGGGATCACGCTGGCCGGCGCTGCGACCGGCATGAAGGCCTCGGTCGCCGGCGTCTTCGCAAGTGCCGCCTTGAAGTTCTTGATGTCGCGCCCGACGTCGGCGCTGCCCGTGTAGGTGATCGGCCCGGTGCACACCGCGCGTGTCTGCGTCGCTGGTGCCTCTTGCGCATCGTACTCGGCGTAGAATTCCTTGAAGCGGGCACGATCCGCGCCGCGCGTCCACGGATTGCCCTTGGCGTCGATCGGACGGCGCTCGAAGCCCGAGAAGCGGTCGAGCACGTACTGCGACCACGAGATGAACTTGCCGAACTCGCCGTCGCTGACGATGTCCACGCCGCTTTTGACCTGGCCAGCGACGATTTCCGCTACGCTGTCGGCCAGCACCTTGTCGAACGCGGCCTCGTCGAAGCCCTTGCCGCTCTGCTTGGCGCGGATCTGGTCCTTCAGCGCCTCCGGCCGGATCAGGCTGCCGACATGGGAAGTCAGGATACGATCGGTGCTGCGTTTCACGAGATGGACCTTTCGATTGTCGCGCAAGGCGCGAATTGCAAACGTGCTGGCCGCCTTTTGAACGCGCCCGCCGATTTCGGCAAGGGTGGGAATGCGCCCATCGCACTCCCCATCCGCTAATGCTTGCAGCTTGAGCCTCCGGCGCGCACACTGCCCTAAAATAAGGGAGGAGCGCCGACATGGCCAAAATTGTGACGAAGGCGAGCATCGTTACACTGGCCGTTCTGGCGGCAGCGCCAATCATTTCCTCCGCCACAATCCCATCGGCCTCTGCGCAGGACTACCCATCCCGCCCGATCCGCATGCTCGTCGGATTCACCGCGGGCGGCCCGACCGATATCCCCGCCCGCTTCCTTGCCGAACGGTTGACCAGCGCCCTCGGTCAACCCGTGATCGTGGAGAACCGTCCCGGCGCCGGTTCGATGCTCGCGACGCAGGAACTGCTCGCCCAGCCGCGCGACGGCCAGACGCTGCTCGTGTGCACCTACTTCGATCCCGTGAACACGCTGCTCTACCGCAAGGCGCGCTACAAGGTGTCGGACATCGCACCGGTATCGCTGATCGCAAAATACGACTACGCCATTGCAGCCCCGCTCTCGATCAAGGCCGAAACATTCGCCGATCTCATTCCGCTCGCGAAGGCCGAGCCCGGCAAGCTCAACTACGGCCAGCTCGGCATCGCCTCGACCCAGAACATGCTCGCCAAGCAGCTCGAGAAAACCGCCGGGATCAAGATGACGGCCGTCACCTACAAGGGCGCGGCCGAGGCGGTACAGGAAGTCGTCGCCGGCCGCCTCGATATCTACGTCGGCCCGCCGCTCACCGTCATGCCGCAGTACGCTGCGGGTAAGATCAAGGTGCTCGCTGTGACAGGCACTCAGCGCTTGGCATCAGCGCCGAAGGTGCCGACGCTGACCGAATCCGGCGTACCGCTGGTCGCATTCGCCTTCCTCGGCATCTGCGCCGGCAGCGGCACACCGCAACCCATCATCGACCGCGTCAACAAGGAGGTCGTGAAGATCGTGGACACACCCGCCTATCGCGCGATGATCGAGAAATCGGGCTCCGTTCCAGCCTCCTCGACACCCGCCGAAATGCAGACCGTGATCGACGCCGCCGTCCGCGACGCCGCCCCCATCATCTCGGAGTTCAACCTGCAGGTGGATTGACGCGAACTGTCACACGTCCGACGACGCGAACCATAGCCCCTTCTAGCACTTCCTCGCGCCGTTTTAGTCCCCCTCCACCTGTGTGGGGAGGGGACAGGGGCGGGGGGCAACGGTGAAGCCCGCCCGCGATAATCAACCGATCTTCGCCACGCTCTGGGCCAACCCGACGCAACGCTCGAGCA
>CAMDMH010000041.1 GCA_945901835.1 Devosia equisanguinis
GGACCTGCGAGATGTCCTCGGCCATGCGAGCCTCCCTGTTCACGACGCCGCGAAACGCTGCCCCCGCAGACGAGGCTTGTTGCTCCTGGTTCCGCGGGGGAGGTGAAACGTCGTTTCAGTGTTGACCCGGCTCAGTGGCGCGTCAAGCCTTGGGCTTGGGCGGCGCCGGCGGTGACCACGCGTCGAACACGTCACCGGCAGCGACGCCGGCGCTCGCGGCCCACTCGGCAGCGGCGATCTTCTGGCCGCCGGGTGCACGAACGCGCTTGACCAGGATCGACCCGTTCGACGCTGCGACGACCATGCCGTCGCCGGAGATCGAGACGACCTGGCCCGGATTTCCGGTGCTGGTGCCCAGCGCGCTGTCGTAGATGTCGAGTTTCACGCCCTTGATCGTGCCCCACGCACCCGGCGCCGGGTTCGCGGCGCGTATCGTGTTGTAGAGATCGGCAGCGGACTTCTTCCAGTCGAGTTGGGCGTTGTCCTTCTTGAACCAGCTTTCATAGGAGCCGTCGGCAAGCCGCTGGTCGTGCTTCAACAGCACGCCGGCCTTAACCATCTCGAGCCCCTCGATCATGGCGTCGACGCCCATCGGGAACAGCTTCTTGAAATAGACGTCGCCTAGCGTTTCGTCGGCGCCGATCTCGACCGACTTCTGAATCAGGATCGGACCTTCATCGAGGCCCTCGTTGGGCCAGAAGATCGACAGGCCCGTGCGCTTCTTGCCCATCGCGATCGGCCAGTTGATCGACGAGGGACCGCGATGCGCCGGCAGGAGCGACGGGTGATACTGGAACGTGCCGTATTTCGGCGTGTCGAGCACCGGCTGGGGCACGAACAGCAGCACGTAGGCCATCATGCAGACATCCGATTTGAACGACTGCATCAGGGCAAGCGCCTCCGGCGTCTTCCAGCTGGTGGGCTGGTGGACGGGCAGACCCTTCTCGCGCGCGAACACCTTCATCGGGTCTTCGGGTCGGCCGGCTTTGTCGGGTGCACAGCACACCGCAATGACGTCCTCGCCACGCTCGAGCAGCTTTTCCAGCACGGCCTTGCCGAATGCATCCTGGCCATGAACGACGATCCGCATCTTATCTCTCTCTCCCCTTCGCGCCTGTTGGCGCTGCGGGTTCAATCCTAAACGTTGAAGCGCGAAGGGGAGAGGGTCGGGGTGAGGAGCGGCGTCCGGCACGACGTTGCGTTTGCGGCCGCCCCTCACCCTAACCCTCTCCCCGTGAAAACGGGGAGAGGGGATAGAGCCCCCTCCGAAAACTACTCCGCGGCGGTGACCTTCTTGACGGGTGCGGTGGCCCCGGCGGCGGCGAGTGCCTTGATCTCGTCTGCCGAGTAGCCGAGGCTCGCCAAGACCTCGTCGGTGTGCTCGCCCAGCAGCGGCGAGCGCTTCACGTCGGATGGACTGTCCGACAGCTTGATCGGATTGCCGACGGTCAGATACTTGCCCCGCTTGGGGTGATCGACTTCGACGACGGTGCCGGTCGCGCGCAGCGACATATCTTCGGCCAGTTCCTTCATGGAGAGGATCGGACCGCAGGGAATGTCGAACTCGTTGAGAATGTCCATCGCCTCGAGCTTCGTCTTCGTCATCGTCCACTGCTCGATGCGATTGAAAATCCCCCGCAAACGCGGCAAACGCGCCTTCGGCGTTGCGTAGTTCGGGTCGGTCTTCCACGTCGGCTCGCCGATCACGTCGCAGATCTTCTCCCACACCGGGGCCTGCGTGATGAAGTAGATGTAGGCGTTCGGATCGGTCTCCCAGCCCTTGCACTTCAGGATGTCGCCGGGTTGCCCGCCACCGGAATCGTTCGCCGCGCGCGGTGTCGCTTCGCCGAACGCTATGCCTTCGCCGAACTGGCTGTACTCGGTGAGCGGGCCGACCGCGAGGCGCTGCTGATCGCGCAGCTTGACGCGGCAGAGGTTGAGCACGCCGTCCTGCATCGCGCACGTGACCCGCTGCCCCTTACCGCTCATGGTGCGCTGGTAGAGCGCGGATACGATGCCGAGTGCGAGGTGAAGGCCCGTACCGCTGTCACCGATCTGAGCGCCCGTTACCAGCGGAACGCCGTCGCGGAAACCGGTAGTCGAAGCAGCGCCCCCCGTGCACTGGGCAACGTTCTCGTAAACCTTGCACTCCTCGTAGGGCCCTGGGCCGAAGCCCTTCACCGAGGCGTAGATGATGCGCGGGTTCAGCTCCTGGATCCGCTCCCAGGTGAGGCCCATGCGATCCATCGCGCCGGGCGCGAAGTTCTCGACGATCACGTCGCACTGCTTGATCAGGCGCTCGAGGATTTCGAGGCCTTTCTTGTTCTTCGAGTCGATCGTGATCGAGCGCTTGTTGTGGTTGAGCATCGTGAAATAAAGGCTGTCGGCGCCGGGCACGTCGATGAGCTGCCCTCGCGTGATGTCACCAACGCCCGGACGCTCGACCTTGATGCAGTCGGCGCCGAACCAGGCGAGCAACTGCGTGCAGGTCGGACCCGACTGTACGTGCGTAAAGTCGAGAATTTTGACGCCTTTCAGGGCCTGGGACATGTGACGATCGCCTCCGTGTTGGTGATGCCGCCGCGCCGTGTCTGCGAGGCTCGCACCTGTTTGAATTTCAACTCTCAGTGTTGCCTGGTTCGCTGCGTGCTTTGATCGTGCGAGACATCTCGCGCGCTGCGTCGTTTCCAGCGAGGAGGCCAGCCGCCACTCCCGCGCGGTCTGCCTCGTTACGATTCTGGCTGACCTTCCATTTCCCCTCGATGCGCGAGATCGGAATCTCGATCCCGACGATGCCGCGCAATTGAGCGGCGATGTAAAGCTCGGGCGCGTCCGATACGCTCCAGGGCGGGTGCATCGTGCGTTCCTGCTGCTCGGTGAGAGCCTCGACTTGACCACGGATCCAATCGACATCGTCGAACACCTGTGGCCGCCCCCAGGCGTGCACCGTCGCATAGTTCCAGGTTGGCACGACGCGCCCGTTCTGTTGCTTCGTCGGATACCAGGACGGCGTCACGTAACACTGCGGACCCTGGAAAACGATCAGGCATTCTCCGCCCGAAGCAAGGTCGCCCCAAAGCGGGTTGGGGCGCGCCACGTGGCACTTGAGAGTGCCGAGATGCGATGCCCCGCTATCGAGCACGAAAGGAATAGGGTTCGCTTCGAGCCCGCGCGTGTTGACGCAAACGAGAAGCCCAAGCGGATATGCCCTGATGAGGTCGTGCTGGATGTCGAGCCGATCTTCCCGGAAGTGGGCGGGCAAATACACTGTCGCACTCCTTCTCCGACGCGGCTTCGACTACTTCGGCGTCTCTTGCCTCTGTGGCGGCAACTGTTCCCCGATCAAGCCTTCTTCGCTACGACACTTTGCGGATTGAGGTTGCCGATGCGGCCGCTCTCGGTGCCGGCGTTCTCGTCGATGACGGCGTTGACGAGCGTCGGCTTGCCCGAGGCCAGCGCCTCCTTCACGGCTCGCGAAAGTTCGTCGGGAGAGGTCGCGGTGACGCCGACGCCACCGAAGGCTTGCATCATCAGGTCGTAGCGCGAGTCCTTCACGAACACGGTCGGCGCGGGATCGGCGCCGCCGGTCGGGTTTTTGTCGGTTCCGCGGTAGATGCCGCCGTTATTGAACACGACGACGCATACCGGCAAGCTGTACCGGCATATCGTCTCGATCTCCATGCCGGAGAAGCCGAACGCGCTGTCGCCCTCGACCGCGATCACCGGCTTGCCGGTCTCGACGGCGGCGGCCACCGCGTAGCCCATGCCGATGCCCATGATACCCCACGTGCCAACGTCCAGGCGCTTGCGGGGCTGTGAGATGTCGATGATCGAACGCGCGAAGTCGAGCGTGTTGGCGCCTTCGTTGACGAGGATGACGTCGGGCCGCTCGGCGAAGATGCGCTTCAGAGCACCCAGCGCACCGTGGTAATCCATCGGCACGTTGTTGTTCTGCAGTCGCGGCGCCATCTTCGTGATGTTGGCATCGGCTTTCTCGCGAACGGTCTTCATCCACTCCGCCGGCGCCTTTTGCCAGCCCGCCCCCATGCCTTTCAGGATGGCAGCAACAGTCGAGGCGATGTCACCCACAACAGGGGCGGCGATCCCGATGTTGGAATCCATCTCCTTGGGATCGATGTCGATGTGGATGAACTTCTGCGATCCCGGCGCGCCCCACGTCTTGCCCTTGCCGTGCGACAGCAGCCAGTTGAGCCGCGCGCCGATCAGCATGACGACGTCGGCTTCCTTGAGCACTGTCGAACGCGCGGCACTCGCGCACTGCGCGTGGTTGTCCGGCAGCAGGCCCTTGGCCATGCTCATCGGCAGGTAGGGGATGCCCGACGACTCCACGAGCGCCTTGATGTCGGCATCGGCTTGCGCGTAGGCAGCGCCCTTGCCCAGGATGATGAGCGGCTTCTTGGCCGACTTCAGCAAGTCGAGCGCGCGGGAAATCGACGCTGGCGCGGGGATGTGGGCCGGTGCGGGATCGACCACCTTGACGAGCGACTTCTTGCCGGCTGCCGCATCCATCGCCTGGCCCATCAACTTGGCCGGTAGATCGAGATAGACGCCGCCGGGACGCCCCGAACAGGCCGCCCGGATGGCGCGTGCGATACCGATGCCGATGTCCTGGGCATGCAAGATCCGATAGGCCGCCTTGCACACCGACTTGGCGACGGCGAGCTGGTCCATTTCCTCGTAGTCGCCCTGCTGCAGGTCGACGACCTCACGCTCCGAGGAGCCGGAGATCAGGATCATCGGGAAGCAGTTCGTGGTGGCATGTGCCAGCGCGGTCAGACCATTGAGAAATCCAGGCGCGGAAACCGTGAGACACACGCCCGGCTTCTGCGTGAGGTAACCCGCGATCGACGCGGCGTAACCGGCGTGCTGCTCATGGCGGAAAGAGATCACCCGCAGCCCCTCGGCCTGCATGAGACGGCCTAGATCCGTAACGGGAATGCCGGGCACGTGGTAGATCGTCTCGATGCCGTTGAGCTTGAGGGCATCGATGATCAGATGGAAACCGTCGGTCAACTCCTGCGTCGCGGTATCGGTCGTCATGGCTGGGCACTCTCCCTTTCAAATTCTCGTTGATCGGCCATCATGTATAGCCTGCATCCCTGGGAGCGCGGAGGACCCGCGCTGAACTCCGTCACTCCAGATCGACGTGGCGCTCAACGTGCTCGCGCAGCTTCAACGTGTGCTCGCGGACAAGGCGCTCCGCGCGCTCGGTATCGCGTGCCTCGAGTGCAGCAATGATCTCTTTGTGATCCACGATGGAGCGCCGCGCGCGGTCCTGCTCGAAGATCGTACGCTGGCGGATGGCGCGGACATGAATGAAGAGACCTTTCGTGATCTCCTCGATCAGCGGGCACTTGCCCAGCGCGATGATCGCCTGATGAAACTTAATGTTGGCGTCGGAGTACTCTCCCATCCGGCGCGCCATGTCGTCCTGGCTGAACTGGTCGACGAGCAGATGCAGACCGGCCAGTTCCTCGTCGGTCGCCTCCTTCGTGGCGAGCCGCGCCGACATGCTCTCGAGCGCGGCCCACACCGTGATCATGTCGAGGATCTCGGCCTTAGTCTTGCGAACGATATAGATGCCGCGCCTGGGTACGATGCGGACGAGGCCTTCCTGATCGAGCTGGGCAAGGGCCTCGCGCAGGGGCGTGCGGGAAATGCCGAACTTCTGCGACAGCTCGCGTTCGTCGAGCCGCAACTCCGCGTCGTCGGAGTAGATGTTCATCTCGGTGATCGCCTGCTTCAACGACGCATAGATGCGTGCCTTGAGGCTGACGCTCTCCTCGATCGGGTTGATCCGCAGGCTGACACCAGACATGGCAGCGACGCCTCGTGAAATTGCCGATCCCCCTCGACGCTCCGAGAGCAAAGATCCTGCACAGGTATCTGGCATACCAGATTCCACGGCCTATACACGCCACGGGGGCCGGGGGCAATAGGACCTCCCGTTGATTCTCCGCAACCCTGAAATTGCTGCACTGCAGCGTGTCATTTGCCAGGCGAAACCTTTCGGTGGGCCTCCCCCTTTAGTCCGGTTGGCATCTCCGAGAATACTGCATATGGTATACCAGTCATAGCCTACCGGGCGCTGCTGGAACTGCAGCCAACAGATATGCGACGGAGCAGGGCACAAGCCCGCAACGAGCTGCAATTCTGATGCTAGATCCGAAGGGTGGGGAAAGACCAGCCGTGAACCGTCTCCTCGATGAGACGGGCGGAATGGGCGGATCGAGACGGAGCGGGTCCATTTCCCCCTCCGCGAGATCCGGAGGGAGGCGGAGTAGAAATGGAAGAGATCTCGTCGCTGATAGGCGGATTCAAGGTTGCGCTCTCCTGGTACAACCTCGCGCTGATGTTCGTGGGCATTTTGCTGGGCGTCATTATCGGTGTGCTCCCGGGTCTGGGCGGTGCCAATGGCGTGGCGATCCTCCTGCCCCTCACGTTCACCATGCCGCCGACGTCGGCCATCATCATGCTCTCCTGCATCTACTGGGGAGCCCTGTTCGGCGGCGCGATCACTTCGATCCTCTTCAACATTCCCGGCGAGCCCTGGTCCGTCGCCACGACTTTCGACGGCCATCCCATGGCCCAGCAGGGCAAGGCCGACGAAGCGCTGACGGCCGCCTTCACCTCGTCGTTCGTCGGCGCGCTGTTCGCTGTGATCCTGATCACCTTCCTCGCCCCGCTGATCGCGAAATTCGCGCTGCAATTCGGTCCAGCCGAGTTCTTCTCGGTTTTCTTCCTGACGTTCGCGAGCTTCGTGGGCATGGGCAAAGGCTCGCCGTTCAAGGTGCTCGCCTCGATGTGCATCGGCTTCGCACTCGGCTCGGTCGGCCTCGACAAGATGACCGGCTCTCTGCGCCTCACCTTCGGCCACGAAGAGCTGCTAGGTGGCTTCGACTTCCTGATCGCCGTAATCGGACTGTTCGGCATCGCGGAAATCCTGGCGTCGGTCGAGAGCGGACTGAAATTCCAGGGCGCAGCCGCAACCATCCGGCTCGATGCGGTGCTGCAGACGTGGAAGCGGCTCGGTGGATTGTGGGCGACCTCCCTCAAGAGCTGCATCATCGGCTGCTGGATGGGCATCACGCCGGGCGGCGCCACGCCGGCGTCGTTCATGAGCTACGGCATCGCCAAGCGCTTCTCGAAGAACGGCCACAATTTCGGCAAGGGCGAGCTCGAAGGCGTCGTCGCGCCGGAGACGGCCGCGCATGCCGCCGGAACCAGCGCGCTGCTGCCGATGCTGACGCTCGGCATTCCCGGATCGCCGACTGCTGCTGTGCTGTTGGGCGGCCTGATGATCTGGGGCCTGCAGCCCGGACCGATGCTGTTCGTCGAGCAGAAGGACTTCGTTTGGGGCCTGATCGCCTCGATGTATCTGGGCAACATCGTCGGCCTGATCGTCGTACTGACCTGCGTGCCGCTGTTCGCCGCAATCCTGCGTGTGCCCTTCGCCATCATCGCGCCGGTCATCCTGGTCGTCTGTGCCGTCGGCGCCTTCACCGTGAAGAACAACATGTTCGACGTGTGGATGATGCTGGGCTTCGGCGTCATCGGCTACACCTTCAACAAGCTCGGCTATCCCATCGCGCCGCTGGTCCTGGCGATCGTGCTCGGCGATAAGGCCGAGGAGTCGTTCCGGCAAGCCTTGCTGGGCAGCCAGGGCAGCATCGCAGTCTTCTGGTCGAACTGGTTGGTCGGCACGATCATGACGCTCGGCATGTTGCTGCTGTTCTGGCCGCTCATCACCTGGCTGCAGGCCAAAGTAAAATCTGCCGCCGTTGCTGCAGGCCGCTGAGCATCGCCCACCACCAACCCCATATGCCGAAGTCCAGAACAATAGTCCGAACGGGACCAAAGGGAGAACGACATGCGTAAATCCACCGCCGCCATAGGTATTTGCTGTATCGCCACAAGCTTCGCTACCGGCATCGCGAGCTTTTCACCGGCTTTGGCCCAGGCATGGGAGCCGACCCGGCCAGTAAACTTCATCATTCCGGCCGGAACGGGCGGCGGCGCCGATCAGATGGCGCGCCTCCTCCAGGGCGTGGTGACCAAGCACAGCCTGATGAAGCAGCCGATGGTCGTCGTCAACAAGGGCGGCGGTGCGGGGGCCGAAGGCTTCCTCGAAATGAAGCACGCCAAGAACGATCCCCACAAGATCGTCGTCACGCTGTCGAACCTGTTCACGACGCCGTTGGCGACCGGCGTACCGTTCAACTGGAAGGATTTGACCCCCGTCGCGATGCTGGCGCTCGACCAGTTCGTCCTGTGGGTCAACGCCGAAGCTCCCTACAAGTCCGTCAAGGACTATATCGAAGCGGTCAAGGCGGGAGACGACAAGAAGTTCAAGATGGGCGGAACAGGCTCCAAGCAGGAAGACCAGATCATCACGGTGGCTCTCGAGAAGCTGACCGCTCCGAAGAAGTTCACGTACATACCCTACGCCGGCGGCGGCGCGGTGGCGACCCAGCTCGTCGGCAAGCACGTCGATTCCACCGTCAACAATCCGATCGAGGCCGTATCGCAGTGGAAGGCCGGCGCGCTTCGTCCCCTGTGCATTTTCGATGACCAGCGCAGCGTGCACAAGGGTAAGGTGACCTCGACCCAGGCTTGGTCTGATATCCCGACCTGCATGGAGAGCGGCGTCAAGGTCGACTACCAGATGCTGCGCGGGATCTTCATGGGGCCCGGCGCGACACCCGCTCAAGTCGACTTCTATGTCGATCTTTTCAAGAAAGTCGCTGCGACCGACGAATGGAAGAAATTCATGGAGGACGGCGCGTTCAACCTGCGCTTCATGGTCGGCGACGAGTTCAAGAAGTGGATCGAATCCAACGACAAGCTCCACTACGACCTCATGAAGGAGGCCGGCTTCCTCGCCCCCGGTAAATAGGTGACGTGTCAACAAGCGGGAGCACACTCCCGTCCATCGCCAACCGTCCTCACCGGAAGCCGACATGAGCCACTCGACCGACGACGCCGACACGAGCACGCCGCTCGCCACCAACCGCACGATGGATATGGTGGTCGCCATACTCATCATCGCGCTCGGGAGCGTATTCATCTTCGATAGCTGGCGCATCGGCTTCGGCTGGCTCGAGGGGCAAGGGCCCGCGCCGGGATTTTTCCCGTTCTGGGTTTCCCTCATGTTGACGGTCGCCAGCATCGTGAACCTCGTCCGCGCCGCAGCGGGTTCGGAGCCCGACGGAGATGAGACATTCGTATCGCGACAATCGTTCACACGGGTGCTTCTGGTCCTGATCCCGACTGCGCTTTATGTCCTTCTGATCCAGTTCATCGGCATATATGTTGCATCAGCGATCTTCATCCTCGGCTTCATGCTCGCTTCGAAGGAAAGCCCGCTGCGCGCCATCCCGGTCGCCATCTGCGTTCCCCTCGCGCTGTTCTTCATGTTCGAGAAATGGTTCCTGGTCCCCTTGCCTAAAGGACCGCTGGAGGCGTTTCTGGGACTGGCATGACGCGGGCGATTTGCCAGCTCTGGGTTGAGATCGAAACGGGATTGCGGATAGGACTGGGTCCTGAAGTGTCCAGCCTCCACGTTCTGCGAGGAAAGGCCCCGCGCATAGCGTCGGGGCTCGACGTTGTGGATCATGGCGTGCAATGCAGCATCAGGTGATGCCCAGGCGGGCAGGACGAAGGCGGAATCATGAGTGATACGAGAGCCCGGACCGCCAACGGCGGCCGCGCCATTCATCCAGGAGCAGGACGGCGCAAGGCGTCCATGTTCCCCAAGGGGCGCGTCCTCAGGGGCGAGGACCTCGACACCGTCGCGCGCCTGATCGGACCTGGCCCTTACGAGCGCCCGCTGCTGATCGAGTACCTGCACAAGATCCAGGACGCCGAAAGCTGCCTGCCTGCGGCCCATCTCCACGGCCTCGCCGAGCTGATGCGCATCCCCATGGCCGAGGTCTACGAGGTCGCGACGTTCTACGCGCATTTCGACGTCGTCGGCGACGGCGAGCCGCGACCGGCGAAAGTCACGATTCGCGTCTGCGAAAGCCTCTCGTGCATGCTGGCGGGAGCCGAGCAGCTCATCGCCGCGCTCGGCGAGCACGCGCCCGACGAAGTCCGGGTGCTGCGTGCGCCGTGCATGGGCCGCTGCGATCTCGCGCCCACTGCCGAGGTCGGGCACAACTTCGTCGACCACGCCACGGCGACGAAGGTGCTCGACACCGCTGCGAAGGGTGACACCCACGAGCACGTGCCGAAATATCAGGATCTCGCCGCCTATCGCGCTGCCGGCGGGTACAAGGTCTTGGCCGATTGCACCAACGGCAAGCGCACAGTCGATGACGTCATCGCCACCCTATCGGACAGCGGCTTGCGCGGCCTCGGCGGCGCGGGCTTTCCGACAGGCCGCAAGTGGGGCCTGGTTCGGGCGGAGAATGCTCCGCGTCTCATGGCCGTCAACGGTGACGAAGGGGAACCCGGTACATTCAAGGATCGGATCTACCTGGAAAGTGATCCGCATAAATTCCTCGAAGGCATGCTGATCGGTGCGTGGGCGGTCGAGGCAACCGACGTCTACATCTACCTCCGCGACGAGTATCCGGCAGCGCGCGCCATTCTCCTGCGCGAGATCGCGGCGGTCGAAGCCGCCGGATTGGCCAAGCACACGCGCGTGCATCTGAGGCGCGGCGCGGGCGCATACATCTGCGGCGAAGAATCCGCGATGATCGAATCGATCGAGGGCAAGCGCGGCCTGCCCCGGCATCGTCCGCCCTACGTCGCCCAGGTCGGCTTGTTCGGGCGCCCGACGCTGGTCAACAATATCGAGACGCTGCTGTGGATCCCCGAGATCCTGGAAAAGGGCGCCGCGTGGTTTGCCGCTCGAGGCGCGGCGGGGGCGAAGGGCGTGCGCACCTACTCCGTTTCCGGGCGGGTCAAGAAGCCCGGCGTCGTATTAGCGCCCGCCGGCACGACAGCCCGCGAGCTCATCGACCGCTGCGGCGGCATGGCTGACGGCCACATCCTCAAGGGTTACCTGCCCGGTGGCGCGTCCGGTGGCATACTGCCGGCCCACATGGTCGACATCCCCCTCGACTTCGGCAAGCTCGAGACGCACGGCAGCTTCGTGGGTAGTCACGCCGTCGTCATCCTGTCGACGAAGGACGATATGAAACAGGTCGCGCTCAACCTGTTGCGCTTCTTCGAGGACGAAAGCTGCGGGCAATGCACGCCCTGCCGCAACGGTACGGAAAAGGCAGTCGCATTGCTCGAGGCCGGCAA
>CAMDMH010000042.1 GCA_945901835.1 Devosia equisanguinis
ACGACAACGCCTGGCACCCGCTGTTTCAGGATATCCGCGGCGCGGAGGACGGGCTTGCCGTTCTCGCGCTGTGCGAGGGCGATACCGAATACTTCGGCCGCCACGCGTCCGAGAAAGAACTGCAGCAGATCGTCGAACGCCTGCCCCGCATCCTACAGAACATCGCCGCCTACTGGCGCGATCCCCAGCGGGTCTACCCGAAGACCGTTCCCATTCGCGTCCAGAAAATCGGCCGCAATGATGCGTGCCCCTGCGGCTCGGGCCTCAAGTACAAGAAGTGCTGCGCCTCGAAAGTGCCGCCAATCACTCACTGACGGCACCCACTACCGGCACCCCACTACCGGCACCCCACTACCGGCGCCAACAGTCGCTTTCCGGCCAGCCACACCGTGGCTGACCGGCAACTCACACTCGACGGCAGAGGGTAGGACGTCGCCCTCAGGTCTTCGGCGCTCCCTCGATCTGCTCCACGGCGGTCGCCAGGAACTCGTGCATCTTCTTGACGACGTCGGCCTCGGCGAGCTTGACGCCCTTGTCACCCAAGTCCTTCATGACCTTGCGAATAACGTCGGCGTCGCCCTTCTCCGCGAGATCCGCCTTGCGCACCGCCTTGACGTAGTCCTCGACCTCCGGGCCCGACATCCCCATCAGGCCGCCGGCCCATTCCGCCAGCATCTTGTTGCGGCGCGATTCCGCCTTGAATTTGAGGTCCGCGTCATGTGCGAACTTTTTCTCGAAGCCCTTCTCGCGCTCGTCGAAGCCAGCCATGTTCTTCTCCACTCCAGGTTGCTGTGGCACTTCAGGTTAAGGCTATGTTCCATATGCAAAATGATTGCGGCAACGGCATTGCGTGAACTGCATTGCAGACACGCCCTGACCGTTTGCCACGCTAGGCATCCCTAGCTCTGTTAACATTGTCTCGCCACCCTCGTTCGGCTAGTGTCCCCTCGTATTTCCCAACGGCCTCGACCCCAGGACGTGCTCGCGGAGGGCGCGTCGCACTGTCTCATATCGGAGCCGCGGGCGGTATCAACGGCAGCTCTCTCACCAGAACGGCAGTCGACCGATCAAAGGACTAACGCAGATGAACAAGCGCCGTCGCATCTATGAGGGCAAGGCCAAGGTTCTGTACGAAGGACCCGAGCCCGGCACCCTCATCCAACACTTCAAGGACGACGCGACCGCCCTCAACGGTAAGAAGCATTCGTTGATCGACGGCAAGGGCGCCCTCAACAACCTTATCTCCGAGTATGTCTTCGTCAAGCTCGGCGAGATCGGCGTGCCCACGCACTTCATCAAGCGCCTCAACATGCGCGAGCAGTTGATCCGCGAAGTCGAGATCATCCCGCTCGAAGTCGTGATCCGCAACGTCGCCGCCGGCTCACTGTCGACACGTCTAGGTCTCGAGGAAGGCTCGGCTCTGCCGCGCTCGATCATCGAGTACTACTACAAGAACGACAAGCTCAACGACCCCATGGTGTCGGAAGAGCACATCACAGCGTTCGGCTGGGCCACCCCCCAGGAGATCGACGAGATGATGAGCCTCGCGCTTCGTATCAACGACTTCCTCGTCGGCCTGTTCCTCGGCATCGGCATCCGCCTCGTCGACTTCAAAGTCGAGTTCGGGCGCCTGTGGGACAACGACCAGCAGGTACGCATCGTTCTGGCCGACGAGATCAGCCCGGACTGCTGCCGCCTTTGGGACATCGCATCCGGCAACAAGCTCGACAAAGACCGTTTCCGCCGCGATCTCGGCGGCGTGCTCGAAGCCTATCAAGAGGTCGCCCGCCGCCTCGGCGTGTTGACCGAAACCCCTCGCCCCCGCGGCGCTGGCCCCGTCCTCGTCACCTCGAACGACGGCAAACCGAACTAGGAAAGGCCGAATGGCGAGTAGCGAGTGGCGAATGGTTTGAGCGTGTTCCCAGCACTCTCCTTACTCGCCATTCACCATTCGCCGTTCGCGACTTGGCAATGAAAGCTCGCATCAAAATCACCCTCAAGAACGGCGTGCTCGACCCGCAGGGCAAGGCCATCGAAGGCGCCCTCGCCTCGCTCGGCTTTTCCGGCGTCGGCGACGTCCGCCAGGGCAAGTACATCGAGGTCGATCTGACCGAAACCGACGAGGCCAAGGCCAAAGCCGCCGTCGACAAGATGTGCAAGGACCTTTTGGCCAACACGGTGATCGAGAACTACAGCTACGAGCTCGTTCGCTGACGAAGCCGGACGCAGCGCAAATGGAACCGCCGCCGACGCAGCAACCCAAAGATCGCGCGGAAGCGGCCAAAGCCATCCGCTTCCTCGCCATCAAAGCCGCGATCTTCATCGGCATACCGCTGCTGGCAGCCGTCGCGGCGGCGCTCGCCATCGTCCTGAGGTAACTCGACAGGTTGCGTGGACGTCCCGACATCTCCATGTTAGTTCGCTCGCGCGGACAGTGGTCCGCGGAGCATCATCGGGACTGACCCATGCGCACCTCCGTCATCGTCTTCCCCGGCTCCAACTGCGACCGCGACGTGAAAACTGCAATCGAGCGCATCACGGGCCGCGCCCCAGCCATGATCTGGCACGGCGACCACGACGTGCCCGACTCCGACCTGATCGTGCTGCCCGGTGGCTTCTCCTACGGCGACTATCTCCGCTGCGGCGCGATGGCCGCGCACTCGCCCGTGATGCGCGACGTGATCGCCAAGGCCAAGGCCGGCACGCCCGTTCTCGGCATCTGCAACGGCTTCCAGATCCTATGCGAGTCGGGGCTCCTGCCCGGCGTCCTCATGCGCAACGCATCGCTCAAGTTCGTCTGCCGCGACGTCCATCTCAAGGTCGAACGCGCCGACACCATCTTCACGTCAACCTATAAGAAGGGCGACGTGATCCGCGTTCCCGTCGCGCACGGCGACGGCAACTACTTCACCGACGCCGAGACCCTGGCCCGCCTCGAAGGCGAGGGCCTCGTCGCCTTCCGCTATTGCGACGAGAAGGGGGCCGTCACGGCCGCATCGAACCCCAATGGCGCGCTGGCCAACATCGCCGGCATCGTCAATGAAACCGGCCGCATCCTCGGCATGATGCCCCACCCCGAGCGGCTCTACGAATCCGCTCTCGGCGGCACAGACGGCCGCGGCATGTTCGAAAGCATCGCGACGGCGCTCGCGGCTTGAACTGAGCAGCGTACCGGCCTCAGCTTGTGGCAAGCCCGCGCCGCACACCACTCGTCCACGCCGACGCCGCAGGCATCAGGAAGCCGATGTCGCTCTGCGTCGTCACGAACGTCGCGCCACGCTTGATCGCGGCGACCTGGCGCTCGACATCGCGGTTTCCCCCGCAGCCCGCAAACTTACCGTTCGCCCTGGCAACGCGGATCACGTGATCCTGCGCCGCCACGATCTCGGGATCGTCGAACTTTCCGGGCTTGCCCATGTTGGCGAGCAGATCGTTGGAGCCGACGTGCAGCACGTCCACGCCGTCGACCTTCGCGATCGCATCCGCGTTCGCCAGACCTTCCAGCGTCTCGATCATCACAACGACCAGCGTCTGCGCGTTGATCTCCGGCACGCACTGCGACAGCGGCACACCCTTGCAGTCGTACTGCGGAAAGCTCGCGCCGACGGATCGCTTGCCGATCGGCGGGAACTTGCACAAATCGACGGCACGACGCGCCTCCTCCGCCGTGTTGACGTCCGGAAACACGATCCCCGTCGCGCCGTTGTCGAGCAGCATCGATACATCGGGATCGTTCACGCCGCGCACACGCACGAGCGGCGCGATGCCCAGCGCCAGCGCGACGTTGCAGAGGTTCGCGATCGTTTCGAGATTGAAGATCGCGTGTTGCACGTCGATAAAGATGAAATCGTGTCCCGTCGCCCGCGCGATCCGCACGATATCCGCCGACCGCCCGAGCCGCACCGGCATGCCCAGCGCGACATCCCCCGCCTCGAGCCGCGCCTTCACGGGATTGGCAAGCTGGCTGTTGTTCGGGCTGTTGTTGGTCACGCGTCGATCCTCGTCCTCGGTGGCTCGCTTCACCCCTCCCCTCGATGGGGAGGGGTCGGGGGTGGGGTGCTGCAAGCAAACCATTAGGAGCCGCTGGCATCCTCCGCAACCACCCCAAACTCTTCCTGCTTGATCGGTGCGCCCGCCGAGTTCAGGATCGCACCAACAAAAGCTGGAGGGACCTCATGGCCTCAATTCGCGCCGCGCTCACGGCCGTGTTCGCCTTTGCTGCGAGCACAATTCCCGCCGCGGCCCAGGACGCAGGAGCTGATGTATTCAAGGGCAAACAGATCTCGATCCTCGTCGGCTTCTCGCCGGGCGGCAGTTCGAGCCTCTATGCCCAGGCGCTCACCCGCGTAATGGGACGACACTTGCCCGGCAATCCCGTCGTCATCGTCCAGCACATGCCCGGCGCCGGCGGCCTCACCGTCATCAATCACCTCGTCGCCAACGCCCCGCGCGACGGCACCGTCATCGCCACTACCAGCCGCACGTTCGCGCTCGAGCCGCTGCTCGGCAACAAGAACGCGCGTTTCGACACGTTGAAGCTGAACTGGCTGGGTACGGCCAACGTCGAGTCCACCACCTGCATTCTCTGGCACACCGCGCCGGCAAAGACGCTCGCCGAAGCGATGCAGCACGAGGTGATCGTCGGCGGCACCGGCGCGGAAGCCTCCGAGGTCGTGTTCTCGCGCGCCGCCAACAAGCTCAACGGCACGAAGTTCAAGGTGGTGCTCGGCTATCCCGGCTCGACCGAGATGCTGCTCGCGATGGAGCGACAGGAGACGCAGGGCTTCTGCGGCATCGGCTGGACGTTCGTGAAAATGCGCAAAGGCGATTGGCTGCGCGACAAGAAGATCAACATCGTCTTCCAGATGGCGATGGAAAAGCATCCCGAGCTTCCCGACGTGCCATTGATCATCGACAGCGCCCGCACACCGGAGGATCGCAAGGTCTGGGAGTTCCTGCTTGCACCGCAGGAGTTCGGCCGGCCGTTCGTCGCCCCGCCCGACGTGGCCCCCGAGCGCACCAAGCTGCTGCGTGACGCTTTCGAGAAATCGCTGAAGGACCCGGCCTATCTCGCCGAAGCCGAGAAGATGGGCATCGAGGTGCAATACCGCAGCGGCGAGCAGATCCAGAAGCTCCTGGAACGCGTCTACCAGACCCCCAAGGCCATCATCGACCGCGCGAAAGCAATTTCGGAGTGACCAAGTCACAAAAAATAGTGGGGGTTTGGGGGATACCTCCCCCAAGCGGGTCCTGGGCGGCAGCCCAGTCGCGCAGCGAATTCACACGATCTCGTTGCGCAGCGACGCCTCTCCCCGCCACAACCGATCCAAATTCTCCATCAGAATGTCGAGCACGTTGTCCTCGTACGCCTGCGTCTCGCCGGCCGTATGCGGCGTGATCAGCGCATTCCCGCACCCCCACAGCGCGGACTCCACAGGTAGCGGCTCTTCCACGGTGACGTCGATGCCGGCCCCACCGATGGCCCCCTTCTGAAGGGCCTCGATCAAAGCGGCCTCGTTCACGACGGGTCCGCGCGCCACGTTGATCAGCAGCGCCGAACGCTTCATCGCACCTAGCGCAGCAGCACCGATCAGCCCCGTTGTCTCAGGCGTCAGCGGGCACGTGAGAGCCACGACATCAGCCACCGGCAGCAGGCTCGAAAATTCAGCCATGGTCCGCACCTCGTCCGCCGGGGCAGATGCACCACCCGTGCTTCGGCGAAGGCCGATCACGCGCATGTCGAACGCCTTGGCGAGCTTCGCCAGCCGCTTACCGATGCGCCCATAGCCAACGATGACAAGCGTCTTCCCGGCAAGCTCGTCCTCACGCGCAGGGATATCAGCAATCATCGGCCGCCAGTGCTTAGCCCGCTGATTGTCGCGTGCGGTATGCAGATGCCGCCTGAGACCCAGCATCAGCGCCATCGCGTGCTCCGCAACCGCGACCTCGTTCACGCCCTGCGCACTCGCAAGGCGCACACCCTGCGCGCGGAACAGCGCCTGGTCGTACTGGTTCACGCCCGCGCTGATCGACTGCAAGAAGCGCAGCCGCGGCGCCTTCGCCAGCAGCGTATTCTGCCACATGCCCGAGACGACCAGCACGTCGGCCTCGCCGATCCGAGCTTCCAACCCCGCGAAATTCCGCACCTCGAACGCATTGATCCCAGAATTCCGCAAGGCAAAGCGCGCGCCGAGCTGATAGGCGGCGTGCGCAAACCCGATCGTCAATTTGTCTTTCGCCGGAAATGATCCCGTCGCCATCTCGCTCGTGCTCCCTGCGGGCGTCAGCCGCTGCTACTGCGCCTTGATCTTCGCGGCCTGGATGACATTGCGCCACGTCACGAGTTCGCTCGCGATCTGTTTTCCGAACGCCTCGGGGGTGCTTGCAACGGGATCGAATCCGACTTTCGCGAGCCGCTCGCGCATGTCCGCCTGTCCGATGACCTCCACCAACTCCTTGTTGAGCCGCGCGATGATCGCCGCTGGCGTCTTCGCCGGAGCCATCACACCGACCCAGATGTCGCCGACGATGTCGGGATAGCCAGCCTCGGCCGTCGTCGGCACGTTCGGGAGCTGCCTGGAGCGCTCTTTCGCCGTGACGGCGAGGGCGCGCAACTGTCCGCCTTCGACCTGTGAAAACGCCGACGCGACCGTGCTGAAACCGACCGGCGTGTGACCACCGATGACGGACGCGATCGCCGGCCCCGCGCCATTGAATGGCACCGCCACCATGTCGGGCGCGTAGGCCAGCCTGAGCTGCTCACCCAGCAGATGGCCCGGCGTTCCAGCACCGCCGTGCGCATAGTTGTACTTTCCCGGATTGGCCTTGATGACCTCGACAAGTTCCTTCAGCGACTTCGCGGGAACCGTGGGCGTTACCGAGATCACGTGAGTGCCCGAGACCGCCAGCATCACCGGCTCGAAATCCTTCACCGCGTCATACGGCACCGAGGCGAACAGCGACGGGTTGATGGTGAGTGTGCTGAACGCCATGAACAGCGTGTGCCCGTCTGGCTCGGCTTTCGCCGCCTGCACCGTCGCGATGTTGCCGGACGCACCAGCGACGTTCTCGACGTAGAAGTTCTGCCCCATTCGCTGCGTCAGCTTCTCTGCAGCGATCCGCGCGAACACGTCGACCGTTCCGCCCGGTCCGAACGGCACGATCATGCGGACCGGCTTCGAGGGATACTGCTGCGCGTGGGCGCCGTCAGTGCCAGATCCCAGCACGAACGTGCCGGCAACCAACGTCGCGAGAAGTTTCTTCATCTCTACACACTCCGTTATGCGATCCCGAACACGCGCTTCGCATTGCCGCCGAGGATCAGCGCCTTGTCCGCATCCGAGATCGGCAGTTGCGTCACGTGGCTCGGATCGCCGTGCCCGATGTAGGGATAATCCGTACCGAACATCATCCGTTCCGGCCCGACCATGCGATGCGCCAGCATCTGCGCTTCGATCGAGTACGAGCAGCTATCATAGTAGAGCTGCTTCATGAATGTGCTGGGCAGCCGCGAAATGTCTTTCCGGCAGTCGGGAAAGATCCGGTAGCCGTTGTCGAGCCGCTCCATCAGCATCAGCAGTGCCGCACCCGTGTGCGCGACGATATAGGGGAAATTCGGATACCGCTCGAAGATGCCGGCGTAGATCATCCGCGTCAGGGCCACCGTCGTCTCGAACATGAAGCCGACGCGGATCGGCAGCTCGTACTCGTCGAGCCCCTCGGTGTTCGCCGGATAGACCGGATGCTCGACCACGGGAATGCGCAGCTCGTCGAGCCTCGCCCACACCGGCTCCAGCGACTTGTGATTGAGTGGGATTTTGTCGAGGCTCGAGCCCATCGCAATGCCACAGAACAGCGGATGCGACCTCACACGGTCAAGCTCCGCCATGGCCGCTGGAATATCGGCGAGAGGCAGCGACGCGAGCCCGCGATAGCGATCCGGCCGGCGCTCGCAGTGTGTGAACATGTCGTCGTTGAGACGGCGCGCCAGATCAACCTGAATCGCCGGCGCGAACACGTGGACATTCGGCGATGTCAGCGACATCAGCCTCATGTCGATGCCCTTCGCATCCATGTCGCGCACGCAATGATCGGGATCGAACCAGATTTCACGCCGCCACGCATAGCTGGTGTTGTTGAACCGCAGCTCGCTGGCCCCCGGCTCTGTCTGCCTGACCGTGATACCGGGTATCGTCAGAATGGCATCGTAGAAGCGCTCGTTGACGAAATGCGCGTGCACGTCGATCCGCATCGGCTATCCTCATCGCAGACTTCGCCCATCAATATGCCACACCACTTGCCGGACAAAGCCGCAAAATTCGCCAAGCACTGCGCCAACGAGCGCGAAAACCAATCGGAGCGCTGCATCACGATGACCCTCGCAATCCGCTTCCACCAGACCGGCGGCCCAAACGTACTGCGACTGGAAGAGATCGAACTGCCGCCACCAGCCCAAGACCAACTCCGCCTGCGCCAGACCGCCGTCGCCGTGAACTTCCGCGATATCCTGATCCGGCGCGGCGGCCATACGCCACCGCCCCTGCCATCGGGCCTCGGTATCGAGAGCGCCGGCATCGTCGAAGCTATCGGTCCGGGCGTCACCGGCTTTGCCATCGGCGACCGCGTCGCCTGCGTCGCCGGCCCGGACGGCGCCTATGCCCATGCGCGCAATGTGCCAGCCGCACGCGCGGTGCGCCTCCCAGCCGGCATCGACGATATCGCCGCCGCCGCCATGATGGTGCGCGGCATGACGGCCCGCTACCTGTTGCGCGAGACCTACTGCGTGAAAGCCGGCGACACGATCCTCGTCCACGCAGCGGCCGGCGGCGTCGGCCTCATTATGTGCCAGTGGGCCAAGCATCTCGGCGCCACCGTGATCGGAACCGTCGGCAGCGACGACAAAGCCGCGATCGCCCGCGCCCATGGCTGCGACCACACGATCGTCTACACCAGGGAAGACGTGGCGCCGCGCGTCCTCGAAATCACCAGCGGCAAGGGCGTACCGGTCGTCTACGACTCGGTCGGCCGCACGACGTTCGAGGGTTCGCTCCTCAGCCTCGCACCGCGCGGCGTGCTCGCCTCCTACGGCGAAGCCTCCGGCGACCCCGATCCGGTGCCGCCGCGTCGCTTGGGTCAACTCGGCTCGCTCTTCCTCACCCACCCGAGCCTCGGCAACTACACCGCGACGCGTGAGGATCTGCTCGCGACAACGAACGATCTGTTCGACGTCGTCGGCAGCGGCGCCGTAGTGATCGAAGTCACCCGAACCTATCCACTAGCCGACGCCGCCCGCGCCCATGACGATATGGAAAACCGCCGCACCACCGGCTCGATCGTTCTGCTGCCGTGACACCTGTCGTAGGCGACCTGCCCTCCCAATCGATCCGAGTGTTTACCCCCCACGCTCATCCGCGAACGACGGCTCGCCAACTCGCCTTTTCACCCCAGCTCGACGATCATCTCCGGGAACTTGTGCAGCCGCTCGCCGGGTCCGTCCTTGCCGATGATGTAGTTGTCGCACACCCACGACATGATCCCGCGATGCACGTACGTCGGATGCACCACGATGTTGGTGCCGACTTCGATCGGCAGCGGCTCGTCGTTGCGGATCAACGGACGCTCGACGAGATCGTAGCCTTGGCCATGGCAATAGAGGCGCGCTTCTTCCGGCCGCTTGTTCTTCTTCATGAACGCGTTGTACTGATCCCAGATCTCTTTGCACGGCGTACCGGGCTTGAGCAGGTTCAGCGTGAAGCGGCGCGCTTCCAGGCAGAACTGGAACTCCTCTTTCAGTTCTGCCGACGCCTTGCCGAGCACGCAAGTGCGCCCGAGCTCCGTGTACATGCCGCCGGGGCCGCTGTCCTCGACGAGCAGCGTGAAGTAGTCGCCTTCGCGAATGACGCGGTTCTGATAGTGGCGCTGACCGAACGCGGCGGACTCGCCCAGCGGGGCCGACGCACACAGATAGATGCCGTTCTCGCTGCCATGCCGCTGGCTCCACTCCTGCGCGATCGCCGCCACATCGCGATCACGCATACCCGGCTCGATCGCCCCGAACGCGGCCCGCATCGCCCCGTCCTGCATCGCGGCTGCGCGCCGAACGAGGTCCTGTTCCTCCGGGCTCTTGATGATCTTGATCCGGTCCACGAGCTCGCTCGCATCGACGAACTTCGCCTTCGGGAATTCCTTGCGCACGTAGTCCACCACCGCTGCCGACATCTGATACATGCCGACGAGGCCGATCGTGCCGCTAGCGTAAGGCTGCAAACCCTTCGCCGCCAGTTCGGCGTCGTAGGGGGCGGTGTAGTGGCAGGAAGAATAACTCGGCGTCGTCAGCCACAGCTTCACTCCACGCCTGATGCCATCGCCTTCGTGCGGCAGCGTCTTCGCCATCCCGAAAGGCCCCTGACTGACGAGCGTCATATCCTCGTCCTGGGGAAACACGATCGTCTGCGGATAGCCGTTGGTGGCAGGCAGATCCGTGAACCACTTCACGTAGCCGCCCATGTGATCGTTGTTGTTCTGCATAAGCAGTGCATCGATCTTTGCGGCCTTCATCGCGACGCGAACAGCCTTCCATCGCCGCTCCAGCTCCTTCATCGAAATCGGCGTCTGCAGGCGCGGCGAAAGCTCGGTCATGACATCCTCGGAATCTAAAGCTCGAATGATCGTTTTCGACGGGCACATTAACGAACGGCATTCTATTTGGCGAGCGACCGCAACCGCGCCACGACCTCCGGCGCCGCCGCGTGCGCTCGATCGATCAGCGCGTTGATGGTGGCCCCGTCCACGGGATCGATCTCCACCTTCTCCCGGGCGGCATGCGCCAGGAAAGCTGCGTCCTTCATCGTCGCGTCGAAGGCTGCTCGGAGCACCACCACACGGTCCGCCGGCACCTTTGGCGCCACCATGAACGGCCGCCCCATCACCTGCTCGACGAAGCCGATCTCGAACAGAGCCTTGTCCGCGGGCTTGTCGAGCAACTCCAGGATCGTCGGCGCGTTCGGAAACGCCGCATCCCGCTTCATCCCCATTTGCAGGACGACATGGGCGGCCCCACTCGTCAGCCAAGGCGCGATCCGCGCGCGAAATGCCGCCGACGATCCCCCGGAGATGTGCCCGTCCACTTCGTGACGCTCGACCGCCAGCAACGCCGCCTGCGAGCCCTGATAGCCCTCGACAGATTTCAGCCGCGTGCCGAACGTCGCGTTCAACATCC